>QHOQ01000159.1:10814-11296 GCA_003219355.1 Verrucomicrobiota bacterium | reverse complement strand
CTGTTCTTCGAGCCCCTTCGCGTAAAGCTCGCCAAATATACCGACCGTAACCAGGAGGAGAAAGGCGATGCAGACCCCTACGCCGCGAAACAACCGTGGGACCAGAAAAACGTCTATCTGTGTTACTAGGTGATCAAGGGCTACCGCTGCTGCAATCGAGACAGGAGCGACTAAGTAAAATGCAATATACTCGTGAATGTAGGAAGCGTTCTGAAAGACCCCAAGAAAAAGAACGTCCATTATGAACACCGTAAGGCAGGCCCAGCCAAGCCATCGCAAACCTTCTTCACGCCATCTGTCTCGGAAGATGATAGTGCATCCAATGGCCGCTAATACCCAGCCAATAGGGAGAAAGTGATTTATTAATGAGGTAGTCACTCTTTTGATCCACTGGACTTCGCTAAAGTGCAGTGGCGTGACGGGCGTCACCGGCGATATCGGCCCCACGGGTGCTCCGCTTCCCGCTCCAGTTCGGTAAACGA
>QHOQ01000159.1:10115-10703 GCA_003219355.1 Verrucomicrobiota bacterium | reverse complement strand
CCAGATGCACAAGACGATCACAAAAATATATGTCGCCCAGTCCACCCACATCCCGGCAACGAGAAAACCAAAGGCCGCTGTTTTCCAAAAAGCGTTAGTTGAAAGCCGCCAATATCTAAGGCACAAGAGTGCACTGAGTATCAGCATTAATAGGGGCGGCTCAAAGTTAACCATTTTTCCATATCGGAGTTCCATCGGAAGGCATACAAACACCGCCGCACTCAAGGTTGCGGCTCTGACACCGACACAGCTTCGAACCAGCAGCCACAAGAGAATGACGCTCGCGAGAGAACAGCCTATGGGCAGCATGCGCGCGACCCACTCGTGCTCTCCAAAGAGGACAAAAAGAGCTGTGAGGACCAAGTGAAGTCCAGGAGGATGGTGCAGATAGTAGCCCCAGGGAGGAATGGGTAGCGGGCCAAAGTAAAAGCCAGACGACTCGCCGCACGTCGTAATCAGACCGGCACGCAAAATATTGTGCGCCGCCTGCGACCAAACCGCCCCATTATAGTCATCAGTGCTGATCCACGGACGCTGGATATTCCTGGACAAGACCCAGCCTAACCAAGCCAAGACCACCAATAAAAG
>QHOQ01000159.1:3860-9990 GCA_003219355.1 Verrucomicrobiota bacterium | reverse complement strand
CCGACAGCCGTATGAGTTAATCCAGATGGAAACACCTTAGCGGCCAACTCGATTTGCGTTGTGTCTCCTTCACCGTGAATCTATAATGCAACTGGTGAAAACAAAGAGACTTGAAGGCAGTTTAGTCTGTTTGTTAGTTCTTGTTATAGCAGGTCCTTTTTGGCTTTATCACATTGTTTCGCCAAAACTTGTCGCCCTTACATTTGATGATGGCCCTTACGGGAAGGCAACAAGTCAGATCCTCGATATATTGAAGAAGGAACGAGTTCAGGCGACCTTCTTTTTACTTGGTATGAATGTGGAAAAATATCCAGCGATCGCGAAACGCATTGTAAATGAGGGACACGTAATCGGAAATCACAGTTATTCGCATTCGGAATTCCTATCCAAAATGCCAGCCGTAGACTTTGAGGCTGACGTTAGGCATGCGGAGAATTTGATCGTGGACGCTACCGGTCTTCATCCTCGCTATTTCCGACCTCCATTTGGCATGCACACACCTAGCATGGATCAACAATTGAAAGACATGGGATATTTCGTGGTGCTCTGGAATGTCGGTACTGGTACTACGGCTGGAGACTATGACCAGGGGACTTCTTCCGAAGCTATCGTTGAACAAATTATCAGAAACACTTTGAAGGGGAAAAAGCGTCAGCAAATTATTCTGCTGCACGGCGGGGGAGATGTTCAAATTGGTTACTCACAGCAAAACGTTATTCAGGCTCTTCCTCGAGTTATTGATAAATTGAAGGAAAGGGGCTACCGGTTTGTAACGGTTGAGCAAATAATTCATCAATCGCCCTATCATTGAAGCGCACATACGCGCAAGCACAGATCGTGGCGAATCGAAACTGTCATCGCGTTCGAATCGGACCAGTCAAGCCAATTCGTCGCAAGCCCGAATCGTCGATTCCAGTTCCGCAAAAGCGGTTAGCTTTTCATCGGCAAGCACAATGAAGGGGGGATTTGCGCTGCGATGCGCGTCGGCAACGAAGATTATTCGTCCGCGAGAATCCACGGCTGAGACGCAGCCTAATATCCATCGGCTTTGGCGAGGTAATCTCGTTCATCCCTTTGTCCACTTCTTTGTTACCGGCTCTTGCGTTGATGGGTGAAGGCGGAAGAGAAACAATTATCTGGTAGCGGAACGCCCAAAAATCTGAGAAGGGTAATGATTCTACGACGCGCAAAATTATGAAAACACCTAAGGCATCTATTCTTTGTATTGCTATTTTTGGATTGACCGGAGCCGCTTTTGCTCAAAACGATTTGAACCTGCCAGATGTAAGCCAAGCCGCCGACGTCAAGCAGCGCATTGCACTTACAGACATTAGAATCACCTACCATCGGCCCCTGGTGAATGGACGAAAGATTTGGGGTGCCCTTGTGCCATACGGTAAGGTCTGGCGCGCGGGAGCGAATGAAAACACAACGATTGAATTCAGCGATCCGGTTTCAGTGGAGGGACAACCGCTAGCCAAAGGAACTTATGGGTTGCACATGATCCCGAACCCGGATTCATGGACGGTGATCTTTTCAAAAACCAACACGGGGTGGGGGAGCTACAGTTACAAGCAGGATGAAGATGCTCTGCGCGTAAATGTGAAACCCCGCCCGCTCGCCGAGATGAAAGAGGCGCTCGAATTCGAGTTTGAAGATTTGAAGCCGGAATCGACGGCGGTGACGCTGAAGTGGGAAAAACTAGCCGTCCCTTTCACCGTCTCGATCAAGGACTCGGAGCAGACGCTGCAGAATATCCGAGCCCAACTAAAGGGCCGCGGCCAATTTACGTGGCAGGGTTTAGATGAAGGTGCGCAATTTTGTTTGACTAGGAAGATCAATCTCGACGAGGCGTTGCGCTGGGCTGATGCCTCTGTTCAGAACGAGGAAAGATTCGACAACCTCAGCACCAAAGCGGACATCCTCAAAGCCCTAAACCGACCGGATGAGGCGAAAACCGCGTGGAATCATGCGCTCGAAATTGCTACGCCGGTGCAGCTGTATTCCTATGGGCGGCGCTTGCAGAGTGAGAAGAAGGGTGCGGAAGCAATGGAAATTTTCCAAGGGGTCGCCAAGCGGTTTCCGCAAACTGTTTACGGACATTTGGCGCAGGCCCGCATCAAGTCCGCGGCTGGCGACTTTACAGGCGCCGCGGCGGAGGCGACGGACGCACAAAATGCCGCTCCTACCGATGCGCAGAAGCAAAGTATCAAAGCGCTGATCGATCGGCTCCAGTCAAAACAGGATATCAACAAATAGAGGAGAGGCAGGCCGGTTCAAGCGATCCTCGGACGTGGAGCGATGGTGTTTGGCGGGGCGTTTAAATCCGGAAGCCTGACGTGCGCGTGATGTGCCAGAGGATTTCGCGCGCTTCGCGAACAGCCACCGCTGTTGCCATGGCCGCGACGTTGTCCGTGGCCAGTGCGGCTGAGGCGCCGCCGTTACTTCCCGAACCGATGAGTGGTGGCGAGATTCAACTCGCCCTGCAGAAACTCAATGTGCTTGGCCGGGTGCTTTACCTCGCGGCTCATCCCGATGATGAAAACACAAACCTAATGGCGTTTTGGGCCAACGGCTCACTTTACGACACGGCTTATCTTTCGATTACGCGCGGAGATGGCGGCCAGAACTTAATCGGACCGGAATTACGCGAGCGACTCGGCATTATTCGAACGGAGGAATTGCTGGCCGCTCGACGGCTTGATCATGCCCAACAATTCTTTTCACGAGCGGTCGATTTTGGATTTTCCAAGACGGCGGAGGAAACCCTGCGGATCTGGGATCACGACAAGATTCTTTCCGACGTAGTTTGGGTGACTAGGAAGTTTCGGCCGGATGTAGTGGTGACTCGTTTTAGTCCCGAGGATCAACTGACTCATGGACATCACACTGCTTCGGCGATTCTGGCGCAGGAGGCGTTCGCGGCCGCGAGCGACCCGAATCGTTTTCCGGCGCAACTTGCTTTCGTAAAACCGTGGCGTCCGACCCGACTCGTTTGGAATACATCGCCATTTTTCTTCTCAAACCGCAACCTGCCATTCGATCCAGCCGGCCTGACAATCCTGGAAGCCGGCGGTTACAATCCGCTTCTGGGCAAAGCCTACACGGAAATCGCCGCAGCCAGCCTGAGCATGCACAAGAGCCAGGGCGTTGGCAGCCCGCCGCGGCGCGGGGCACGCAAGGAATATTTCAAACTATTGGAAGGCCAGCCCATGACGAGCGCGCTTTTCGACGGCGTGAATACAAGCTGGTCGCGGGTCGCGAATTCGGAATCGGTCGCCGCAAAGATTCGGCAGATCACTTCGGAGTTTCATCCAGCCGATCCGGCTGCATCGGTAATTGAGCTGTTGGAGCTCCGGCAAGCGTTGAGCGGCCTTAAGGATGACGGTTGGGTCCCGGAGAAGGAAGCGGAGCTGGATCGAATCATCGCCGCGTGTCTCGGGTTGCATGTGGAAGCGTCGACAACCAACGAGAACATCACACCGGGGCAGACCGCAGCCGTCAAACTAGAAGCGATTAATCGCTGCAATATTCCAGTCACACTGCAGGAAGCGCGATTTCCTCTTTCCGGCGACTCAATGAAGATTGATGCCCCGCTTCCGCCTAACGAACTCGTCACGAAAGATCTGTCATGCAAGATTCCGGAGAACACGCCTTATTCTCAGCCTTATTGGCTACGTCAGCCGGGAACGCTCGGCACCTTTGCGGTCGATGATCAGAAATTTATCGGCCTGCCGGACAACCCGCCTCATTTTCCGATTGAGATAACGCTGCAAGTTAGCGGGCAGGAACTTCGTTATGTTGTCGATACGAGGTATCGCACAGTGGATCCGGTGGCGGGCGAATTGCGCCAGCCGTTGGTCATTGCGCCGCCTGTTTTCACGGACTTCGCGAACGGCGTGCTGATGTTTGCTACGAATCAGGTGAAGTCGGTTCCAGTGCGGGTGACCGCGGCGGCTGGGCCAATCAAGGGGCAACTCAAATTGACCGCGCCCGCTGGCTGGCACGTCGATCCCGCCGCTGTTGAGATCGACCTGAAGGGAGCTAATGCAGAGGCGATGGCGGCATTTACGGTCAAACCGCCCGAGCAAGATAGCGAGGGAACTTTGCACGCCATCGCTTCCATCGGCGGCCGTAAATATTCGTTCGGACGCGTGCGCATTTCCTATCCGTACATCGGCGTTCACACCCTGATGCCTACAGCGGAGGTTAAAGTGGTTCGCGCGGATATTCGCAAGAAAGGGGAACGCCTTGGTTACATTCCTGGTGCGGGCGACGATGTTCCGGAGAGCCTGCAACAGATCGGTTATAGGGTGAAAATATTAAGCGATGGCGATATAACGGCGAAGAATCTGGCGCAGTTCTCTGCCGTAGTGCTCGGAATCCGCGCCTACAACACAGATGATCGAATATCCACCTGGCTTCCGGAGCTATTTGAGTACGTAAAAAATGGCGGAGTTGCAATCGCGCAGTATAACACCACCGCCGATCTCAAAACCAAGGAAATCGCGCCGTATCCATTAGAAATTTCGCGCGACCGCATTACCGATGAAAATGCGGAGGTGCGTGTTCTAGCGACTAACCATCCGCTTATGACCACTCCAAATAAAATCACGTCGAAGGATTTCGAGGGCTGGGTGCAGGAACGTGGCCTCTATTTTCCTAACAAGTGGGATCCCGTCTGGACGCCGATTCTGTCGTGCAACGATCCGAAGGAAAAGCCGCTCGATGGCGGCCTCCTCGTGGCGAAGTCAGGCAAAGGCTTTTTTATCTACACGAGTTTTTCGTGGTTTCGGCAGTTGCCCGCCGGCGTTCCGGGGGCGTATCGCTTGTTTGCCAATATGGTGTCGCTCGGAAAATGAGCATGCGCGATAACGAACCGGACGCGCTTTCCTGGCGCAAAGCATATGGCTTGGCGCTTTCCCTATTTGTTCTGGAGGTCGCGCTGCTCTATCTCTTTACCGTCCGGTTATTGTGAACCGGCTGGATTATCTCGTGCTTGTCGCCACGATTCTGGCGATTCCGATGTATGGCCTTTGGCGAACTCGCTGGGATCCTTCTCTGGGCCAATACCTCAAGGGAGACGCAAGCATTCGCTGGGCAACGATCGGGCTCTCCGTGCTCGCGACGCAGGCAGGACCGATCACGTTTCTTTCCATGCCTGGCCAGGCCTACGAAAGTGGGATCGGGTTTATCCAAAATTATTTTGGGCAACCACTTGCGCTCATTGTGGTGTGCGCAGTTTTCGTTCCGATCTATCAGCGGCTGAAAGTTTACACAGCCTATCAATACCTGGGCCAGCGATTCGATCGCAAGACGCAACTGCTCGGCGCATTTTTATTCCTCGTGCAAAGAGGAATCGCGGCTGGGATTACAATCTATGCGCCGGCGATTGTTCTGTCTGCCTTGCTCGGGTGGCGATTGAACCTAACCATCTGGCTTGCTGGTGGTCTGGTTATTATCTACACGGTGGCGGGCGGGACCAAGATCGTCAGCATCACGCAGCGGTATCAGATGATTGTGATCTTGATCGGCATGGCGATCGCGTTTGCGGTCGCAGTTTACCGATTATCGCCCGAGCTGCCGTTCGGTCATGCTTTGTCCGTGGCCGGCAAGATGGGAAAATTGGAGGCGGTTGATTTTTCGTTTGACCCGCACAAACGCTACACTTTCTGGTCGGGTCTGATTGGCGGCTTCTTTCTCGCACTTTCCTATTTCGGGGCGGACCAATCGCAAGTGCAACGTTATCTCGCAGGGGGTTCGCTGAAGGAGAGTCGTTTGGGATTGCTTTTCAACACTGTGGTGAAGGTGCCGATGCAATTTTTTATTCTGCTGCTCGGCGCGCTCGTGTTCATGTTTTATCAATTCGAGAAACCGCCGGTTTATTTTAATCGGCCGGCCTACGAACGCGCAGTCGAGCGTGGGTATGGTCAGCAGTTGGCGACCTTGCAGACGCAATTTAACGATGTCTTTGAACAGAAACGCGCCGCCATTCGCACACTCTCCAGCGGATCATCGGCATCTTCGCCAAGCGAGCATGACGCGGCCATCATCAGAGTGCGCGAACTCGACACGCAGGCGCACGAGGTGCGCAATCGAACCAAGTCCGTTTTAGAGCAAGCCGGCGCGG
>QHOQ01000159.1:0-3847 GCA_003219355.1 Verrucomicrobiota bacterium | reverse complement strand
AGCAAAGAATCGGATTACGTATTCATTACTTTCATTCTCCAACAAATGCCGCACGGGCTTGTCGGATTGCTGATCGCAGTGATCTTGTGCGCGACCATGTCGGCGACGGCGGCAACTCTGAATGCGCTCGGCTCAACTACAGCGATCGACTTTTATCGTCCACTGATTCGCCCGGACGCGAGCGACCATCATTATGTGGTAGCGGCGAAAGCGCTGACGGCGGCGTGGGGTTTGATCGCCATTGAGGTCGCCTCTTTTGCTAACCTTGTCGAAAACCTGATCGAAGCGGGAAACATTCTAGGCTCGGTATTTTATGGCAGCATCCTCGGCCTCTTTTTAGCCGCATTTTTTATCCGAGGAGTCAAGGGTTCGGCCGTGTTCTTCGCAGCGCTTATCGCCCAGTCGCTCGTCTTTGTGCTGTTTGCGACCACAAGTATCGGCTACCTCTGGTACAATTTTATTGGATGCGCGGCCGTGCTGATCCTGGCACCTTTGCTGCAGCAAACTATCTTTCGCGGTACAGAAGCTTCCGCCGGAGTATGATCCTTATTCCGAGCGATGGATCACCCGATCATTTGTTTTGGCCAACAGCCCTGCGGATTTTTTCCCAAGAGGTTTCTGTTCGCTAAGATTATCACGGCGCGGCGTCTCCAGAAAGAGATCGGGGGAGAAATCGTCTTTTTCTTTCATGACAGCGATCACGACCCGCGCGAAACGATTACAATTATGCGAGACCGGCGCAGTGGCCACGAAGTAGCGCTAAACTTTCAATTCGAGAATCGGATCCAAAAGAAGTTTTCGCCGCTCTACGCCAAACGCGTCCTTCTGGACTGGCAGGTGAAGACCGCGCGCCAACTTCCGAATTACGTTGGTCCTTCGCTGGTTGAGGACTTTAAGAAGACTAAAAGTTCGAACGTCGCGGATTTCTGTCTGGAGATGTATAAATGGATGGGCTTACTGGAAGGTCTGCGAGTGGAACGGTCCAGCGCACCCGAGTTCAGAGAGCGCGCCCTTGCCGTGCCAGACTACTTTGTCGATGTGCGCTATGACGGCGAGATCGTCCGCGCACGTTATCGTGACGGGAAATTATTGCTGCACAAAGGAGGCGATCGGTTTCTAGAGATCCCCGGAGGAGAATTCGGTCCGAAGCAAATCAGCCCGACCTGCGATACGCGTTTCCGTTGGATGCAATCAGTGATTCGATGCACTCATTACATCGCCGGTGCGAGCGAGCACCATTACGTCAACAAGGCTGATGCTCCCGACGTGAAATTCCTCAAGCGCGACGAAATTTCCGACTCCGGCAAAGCCTATACGGAGGCGTAATGGAATTGGCGCCGCTCAAAATTGGGATTGCATGTTTTCCGCTGATTGGCGGGAGTGGGATTCTGGCGACGGCCCTCGGGTCGGAACTGGCGCGCCGCGGCCATGAAATTTACTTCTTCAGTTATGCTCAACCTGTTCGACTGGACTTGCCGCGGGAGGGTCTTCATTTCCATCGAGTCGAAGTCGCGCACAACGCTTTGTTTCCGTGCCCCGACTACACTCTGCCCCTCGCAGTCAAAATGGCGGAAGTGGCGCGTTCCCAACAGCTCGATGTTTTTCATGTTCATTACGCAGTGCCACATGCACTGGCAGCGTGTTTGGCAGCGCAGATGTTGGGAAGCCTCGCACCGCGCATCGTCACAACTTTGCATGGAACCGATACCACCCTGCTGGGGCAGGATCCCGATTACCGCACCGCCATCGAGCATGCCCTCGTACATTCCGATGCGGTGACGGCAGTTTCAGAAAGTCTTCGGAATCAAACCCAGGAAATCTTTCGGTTGCAACGGCAGATTGAAGTGATTCCGAATTTCTTCACCCCGAACAAACCGAGGAGAAGCCGCGAGGAAGTTCGGCGCGACCTTGGGGTAACGGACGAATTTCTTGTGCTGCACATGTCGAATTTGCGGCCAGTCAAACGCATCGACCTTCTATTGCGGACGATTGCCATGTCGAAGACTCGGGAGCGCCTTCGATCGTTAATTTTAGCCGGCGGCCCTTTTGATCCTTACGAACCGCTGCTCGATGAATTAGGACTTCGCGATCGGGTCATCGTTCGCCAAAACACGGCTGTGGTGGACGAGTATCTGGAGGCGGCGGACGCGGGACTCTACACCTCTGAATACGAAAGCTTCGGTCTGGGCATTCTTGAGACCCTGTTTTACGGCAGGCCGGTTGTCGCCTTCCGCGTCGGCGGCATACCGGAAGTCGTCGGCGGCTCTTCTCCGCTGTACCCTTTCGGTGATCTGACCGCGATGGCCGGTGCCTTAGACGCGTTGGTCAAATCTCCTAATTTGGCGCGAGAGTTAGGTGAACGGGGTCGCGATCACGTGGTCGAGAGATTCTCAGCCGCTCGCATCATCCCTCAGTACGAAGCGCTCTACCACCGAATCATTGTCCCGCGCCCGCGCTAATGGCTCTTGCGATAAGCTTATCGGGGTTTGAGCTCGACAGCAGCAGCTTTTTGTCCACCGATTTTGTAGCACTCGTGAAGTTTTTTTGAGAGTATTTGAGCATTACATTCGCCTCGCTCAGCGCAGGCTCCAAGTCGCCCATCCAAAATTCTCAGAGGGGACGAAAGCGCTGCTAGAAACCTCCTGCTGGAGGTTGTTCGGGGGAAACAACCTCCGGAGAGACAAAATTAGCTGGATTGATCGAGTTGATTATTCGCGGTTCAACGAAAGCATTCGCTTCTTGACAGGGTTGGACGGCATTCGCTGCGGCTACAATACAATCGCGAAGTAAAGGTGCTGCCGCTACCGCAGCGCTTACAATCTCTCTGGTTGCGGAGGGATGCGCTTCGATTGCTGCTCGAATAATGCATTCAATGTCTTCACAGGAAATTTCTTTACCGACTGGTTGTTTAAAATCTTTAGAATCGGACCGGCTAACCCTGCTAACCCTAAGAGCCGCGACAACAATTTGCGGCGCCAGATCAGGCCGGGCCCTTACCGCCATCCCTACATACGCACACGCTTCCCGAGCGTTTGAGCGGACGAAGAGCGAATTGAGGCCCCGCAAAAATTGGTCAGATGTTGCTGCTTCTATGCTGCTGGCACCTGCTACATTGACGGCATGCGTCAAATCATCGTTGCCGCGTACCCCGCCCAAAGATCGACGCTGATTTTGGATTTCTTGGTCGATCAAAGGTGCGCTTGGCAACCGTCGAAAGTCTTTGATGAGTGGCGAGGTCAGCGTTTGGTTAAGATCGACATCGACGGGGTCTTCCAACCTGTTAGCGACCGGGTCAAAAGTCAGCTTCTGGCCGGCGTGAACAAGAAGCGATTGCCCCACACTATCCAAATGTATGCACGCGCTTCCTTCGAGCACTGTGAACGTGGTAGTTCCGCTGGGATTAACGTTGCCGAGTACGGTTGTGCCGGTGATCGCTGCCGTAACGGGCCCCATCTTGACTTTTGCGCCGCCGGAATTTTTCGGCACATAGAGCAAAAATTGGCCGCTGCCCAGATCAATGGTTCGCGCCCCTTCCCCTACACTGAAGATGGTCTTCTCGCCGAGGCGGGTGATCGTTTTGTCCTTAAAAGTCAGCTCACTCCGGGACTGGACGCCGGTCTGGACCGCCGTGCCCTGGCGAACGTTGTGATGGAAGAAGTCGAACGTCCTGGATGACTTGAGTTACCTCGGCCTCTTTGAGGTCGGCCGCGTTGACCTGGGTTGGGAGCCAATTCGCAAGCGCAAACGCTAGCGACGCGATCGTTAAAGTGACCCGGAATTGGATATTCATGATCGTATTTATTCTGCGTTACTTGTTAAGGGTTTCCTGTTAAACCTTCTTAAGCCT
>QHOQ01000158.1 GCA_003219355.1 Verrucomicrobiota bacterium | reverse complement strand
CAAGCCTGTGATCCGCATGAGCGCGGCTTTGGCCCGCTTTGCGCAGACTCACTGATAATTCTCGATGTTTTCCCGCGCGATGCGAAAACCGGCTACTTTGGCGACATGACTCGCACCGTTCTGCGCGGACGCGCGAGCGAGGCACAGCGAAAACTTTGGAAAACGGTGAAGGCCGGGCAGGCGCTCGCTTTGAGAAAAATCAAAGCAGGTCTGGATGGGATGACAATTCACAAGGCAATTCAGCAATTCTTCTCAGAGCGTGGTTTTCCGACGGAGGTTCGCAAAGGCCGGCGCGTTGGATTCTTTCATGGGACAGGCCATGGGCTCGGACTCGAGATCCACGAGCATCCACGTTTGCAAAAAGTTACGCTGAAAGATCGGCAAGTACTGACGGTTGAACCCGGATTGTACTATCCCGGAGTGGGCGGAGCGCGTCAGGAAGATGTGGTCGTCGTCACGAAGAGCGGTTGTCGCGTGCTTTCCCGTTTTCCGAAACGGCTGGAAATTTGATCGGAGCAGCAGGCTTCTTGTTCGCCGCGAGACGAATCAGTCACTGTTGCGGATCTGTGGGGCGCGTGGCCATCTTGGCTGCGTGTTTCAATGATCAGGCGAGGACGCCCTCGGCCCACACGGCTAGAAGCCTGTTGCTCCAAGATGAACGCGCAACCCGGCTGAGCGTCTAATTGTTCCAGGGGCAAAGTGACAAATCGCTTTGCCGCGTTAAATTAAGATCGACATGTTTTATCCTTACGGTTTCGGTTTTGGATCTCATTGGCTCCTTTACATCGGCGTGCCGTTGATCATCGCACTCTGGGCGCAGTTTCGGGTAAGCAGCGCGTTTCGAAAATGGGGCGAGGTGCGCGCCAGCTCGAACATCACCGGTGCGGAGTGCGCGCGCGAAATTCTGGAAGCGGCCCAAATCCGCGATGTCGATGTTGTCGAGACGAATGATTTTCTCGGCGATCATTACGATCCGACGAGCAAGAAACTTTGTCTTTCGAGCAATGTTTACAACACGCCCTCGGTCGCTGCGCTTGGCATTGCGGCACACGAAACGGGTCACGCCATTCAGCACGCCAAAGCATATGCGCCGCTAAAGGCGCGGATGGCCATTGTGCCGGCCACGATGTTTGCGTCGCGCCTGCTGCCGTTTGTGATCTTTGGCGGACTGTTCTTTCACATCACTGGCCTGATTACGCTTGGGATTTATTGCTATCTGATCTTGCTGGCCTTCCAATTGATCACGTTGCCGGTCGAGTTTGACGCCTCGCGGCGTGCGAAAATCATTCTCCAACAAATGGGCATCGTGCAGCCGGGCGACGAGGTTGCGGGTGTAAACAAAGTTCTCAATGCGGCTGCGCTGACCTACGTGGCGGCATTCATCGCGGCGTTGGGTAACCTGCTCTGGCTCCTTTCCGTGCGCGATCGTCGCTGATTGATTCGCGCGGCCACATTGAAGAAGATGAATCCGTCTATCGCATTGCCTGCTCGCCGGATTTCCGATTTGTTATCGTCCGGTCTCGATGCTCGTGCTAAATCTAAGCGCGACGCGATGGAGAAGCCAAAAACGGATGAAGATCAGCAGTTGGTGGCGCGCACGCAATCGGGAGATGCCGGCGCGTTCGATCAACTCGTGGTCAAGTACACGCCGCGCCTTTACGGTCTGGTTTACAACATGACCTCGAACCACGAAGACACCAATGATCTGTTGCAAGACATTTTTTCCAAAGCGTACAAAGCGATCCGCGGATTCCGCGGCAAGTCCTCGTTTTATACTTGGATCCACTCGATCGCGGTCAACATGACACTGAATTTTCTAAAAAAACGCGGCCGCCGTTTTCATCTTAGTCTGGACGATGTCGATGCCAGTATCCAAAATGACAAAGAGTTTCTCGAACTGACCGCGACGAGCAGTCCGGTGCGGGAAGCAGACCTTTCTGAACTGCAGCGAAGATTGAACGAGGCTATGATGAAATTGTCTGATGAACACAGAGCTGTGGTCACCATGTTCCATATCCAGGGGATGCCCCACGCTGAGATCAGTAAGATCTTGCGTGTTTCGGAGGGAACAGTACGTTCGAGGCTCTTCTACGCGAATCGGCAACTGCAAAATTATCTGGACGAATTCAGAAAAAACCCCGTTGGTTAACCCGCGCTGCAATGGACGAATTTAACGACAACGAAATTGCAAGACTCCTTCGGTTGAAGTGCTTCGAGCAACCGCCTCCTAGCTATTTCGAAAATTTCCTGCATGAGTTCCATCGGCGGCAGCGCGATGAATTGCTCCGTGAACCGCTCTGGCGGATTCTTCTGGAACGCACTCAGGACTTCATGTTCCGGTTGAATGTTCGTTCCGTCACCTCCTACCCAGCGGCCATCGCCGCGGTGTTGGTTTGCGCGGCAGTTATTTCATTGAAAATTTATCAGGAACCGGGGACCGCCACTGTCGCCGCTCTCCAGAACGAGCCCGCGCTATCCGCTGCAGTGAAGACGGAGGGGGAATGGACGCTCGCATCCCCGGTGGCCACGGGGATCTTCAGGACGCAGCCGCTCCGTAGTTTGAATGAAAGCGCCCACACTCACCGGGCCGCCCCGCCGCGCTACGTGCTTGATAGCGTCCCTGTGAGTTATGAGCCGACTTTCAGATTTTAGTCGCGCGCCGGAATTCCTTTTCCGGTTTCATTTCGCCTCCGTCCGTAGACTCGCCGTCGCGCTAAGTCTGCTTTCGGTGGTCTCCATCGTTGATGCTCAAGAGGAATCCGCCACGGCAGTCAGCCGTCAGGTGAAGGAGATCTTTGAGCGTGCCGCCAAAGCTGTTGTCAAAATTCACGGTGTTGACGAGCACTGCGAAATTTCGGGCACCGGATTTTTTATCGATCCGACCGGAACCCTTTACACTGCGTATACAGTCGGAGGTGAAGCGGGAAATTTCAGTGTTGAGTTTAATGGCAAACAATATCCCGCGCGCCAGGTTTTGGCCGATGTTCGCAGCGGCATGGCTATATTGAAGACAGATGTCGCAACGCCCGCGCTGCCGATTGGGAAATCCGAGGAGCTGGGAGTGGCAACACCCGTCGTTACGATTGGTTATCCATTGGATTTGCCGGAAACACCGAGTTTCGGAATGGTCGCAGGCTTTGATCGGAAATACCTCGGCCGTTATTTTTCGACCACGCACTTGCGGGTCAATCTTCCCACACAGCGGGGAGAGGCTGGCGCGCCGCTCTTGAACATGAAAGGCGAGGTCGTCGGCATCCTGGTCAGCAGCCTTGAAAATAACTCTTCGTGTTATGCAGTGCCAATCGAAGCGGCCGAGAAAATCCACGGCGATTTTGTCCGTTTCGGCGAAGCCAGACACGGTTGGATCGGGATCAATGTTTCCGAGGCACCGACGGCAGTGGAAGGTTCACGAGCAGAAATGACGCAAATCATGGACGGCACTCCAGCGGCCAATTCCGGTATCAAACCGGGGGACATTCTCCTGCGAGTGGGACGAAAAAAAGTAACTCAACCGGAAGACGTGCTGGATGCTTCGTTTTTCATCACGGCTGGAGACACCGTTCCGATCACAGTGATCCGAGGCAACGAGAAACTGACGTTTAACGTGCAGGCTGAGATCCATCCGGCCAGTCAGTATCCGCCGCTAATTGCTGCACCAACGATAACGAACCAGGCAATTCCGCTCAAGCTCGATTCTGAGGCGCGACGCACGCCCTGAGGTCCAGCGACGCAGTCAGCGCTCCAGCATTTTCCGAAATTCCGCCTCGGTGAGAATGCGAATACCAAGTTTTTTCGCTTTCTCGAATTTGCTGCCAGGCTCGGCGCCCGCCAGAACGTAATCAGTTTTCTTGCTCACGCTGCCGCTAACATTGCCGCCAAGCGTTTCGATCTTTGCCGTCGCTTCCTCGCGCGTCATCGAAGGCAGAGCACCGGTAAGTACAAAAATTTTCTCAGCCAGCGGCAGCTTTGCCGCTTTTCTCGCCGAAATTTTTTCGCTCTTGGGAGAAATGTGCAGCTGTTTCATTCGGCGCAGAATTTTGCTGCCGGCTTCCGCCTCAAAAAAGGCAACAACGCTTTTCGCGACTACCGGTCCGACCTCGGTCACGATTCCGTCCTTTTCAGCTTTGCTTTTCGACTTCTCAGCGAACCCCGCCTCGATCAAACGATTGGCGATTTGCTCGCGATTCTGGTCGCTGCTTTCGCGATAGGTCAGAACGTCCCGTAGCAATTGTGAGTCCGCGACATCCTCGATCGTTTCATGGAAGCGCGCCAACTGCATCGCCGTCGTTTTTCCGACATCAGGAATTGCGAGGGCGAAGAGCCAGCGCGAAAGGGGCAAAGTTTTCGCCCGCTCGATCGCATGAATGGCTTTAGTCGCGTTCTTCTGGCCGAAAACTCGCGGCGCTTCCTCAGTGCCAAGGTTCAACGTCGCAAGCTGCTCGGTTTTCAAGTCAAACAAATCCATCGGCTCACGTATAAAACCGCGCTCGACTAATTTGTCGGCAACGATTCCGCCGATGCTTTCGATATCGAGGGCGCTGCGCGCCGCAAAAAATTCCACTCGCCGCGTCGTTTGAGCTGGGCACTGAATGTTTTCGCAGCGCCAGGCCACAAATTGCGGATCGCGCCGCACGGGACCGCCACAGACAGGGCATTTGCCGTGAATGTGTTTGAAGAAATCGAACGGCTTGGCGCTGCGCAGCCGCTTCGATTTCATTACCTCGATTACCGCTGGGATCACTTCACCAGCTTTCTCGACCACAACTGTGTCGCCGATGCGGATGTCTTTGCGTTTGATTTCATCCTCATTGTGCAGAGTCGCGCGGCCCACTGTGCTCCCGCTTACCAGCACCGGTTCGAGCACGGCAACCGGTGTCAAAATTCCGGTGCGACCGACCTGGATGATGATGTCTTTCAAACGCGTTTCGACTCGTTCGGCCGCATATTTGTAGGCGATCGCCCAGCGTGGGGATTTGGCGGTGAAGCCGAGCCGTTCCCGTTGCTCGAATGAATCCACTTTTATAACAGCGCCATCGGTTTGATAAACGAACCGCGCCCGGATGTGATCGAGCTCGTGGATCGCACCTAAAACTTCCTTGAGCGACTCTGCGCACCACCAGCGTTCACTGTGGGGCAATCCGAGCTTTTTCAGCAACGGAAACAAATCCGAGTGTTTTTTGAGATCGACATCGTCCACCCCGCCCGTGCCGTAAAACACAATGCCGAGCGGTCGTTTCGCGACGATGCTCGGATCGAGATGCTTCAATGAGCCGGCTGCCGCATTGCGCGGATTCGCGAACAGCGGTTTGCCTTCTTTCTTTCTGTCCTCGTTCAATTTCGCGAAGCCGCTCTTGTCCATGTAAACCTCGCCGCGCACCTCGAAAACTTTCGGCGCCGCGCCGGGCAATCGCGCCGGCACCGAGCGGATGGTTTTGATATTTTGGGTGATATCATCGCCCACAAATCCGTCGCCCCGTGTGGCCGCGTACGTGAGCTTCCCATCTTCGTAAAGCAGCGACACGGCGACGCCATCCACTTTTGGCTCGATCACGACCGGAATTGTTTCGTCCGGCAACAGGCGGCTGATTCGTTTGTAAAAACTGACGACCTCCTGCTCCGAATAAGTGTTGTCGAGACTGAGCATCGGGACGCGATGCTCGATTTGTGAAAACGCCTCCAGCGGCTTGCCGCCAACGCGTTGCGTCGGCGAATCCGGTGTAATCAGCTCGGGAAACTGCTTCTCAAGATCGACAAGCTCCTGGTAAAGCAGGTCGTATTCGCGGTCGCTGATTATCGGCGCGGCTTCCTCGTAGTAACGGCGGTCGTGCTCTTCGATTTTGCGACGCAATTCCGCGGCACGTTTTGTCGCTTGCGTTTCTTCCGCAGTCATGTGGGATGATATAAGTCGGTCGAATCCTCGGCAATGGAGCGGAGCGAGAAAATCGTGGGCGTGGAAGGCGGCGGCACTAAGACCGCCTGGGTTTTGGTCGAACGAACTGGAATCGGTGGCGCCGATCCCGGCGCACAACTGCGCATTCTCGATCAAGGAAGACTGCCCCCCTCAAACTTCCGGTTGGAAACACCAGATCGCCTGAGAGCGATCTTCGGCGAACTTCCGAGCGAGATCGATCGTGCTGGAATCTTTCTTGCCGGCTGTGGGACTACCGAAGATCGAGAATCGCTTTCCCGGCTCTGCGCCGAAATCTGGCCAAAGGCCAGAATCGTTACTGGCAGCGATCGTGAATCTGGCCTTGCGGCTGCCCTCGGAAATGGGGACGGAATAGTCGTCAATGCCGGAAGTGGCTCCTCGGTTACGGGGCGACGGGGCGACAAAATCGAGAACGCGGGTGGTTGGGGACACATCCTCGGCGACGCAGGCGGCGGTTATTTTCTTTCCATTCAGGCGCTGCGCCTGCTCTTGCATGAATACGATTTGCACCGCGGCGAGATGCAGTTCGCGGCGAAAGTCTTGCATGCACTTTCGTTGAATAATCTTGATGAAGTTGTTCGCTGGGCCGAGACAGCGGACAAAATGGAGATCGCGATGCTCGCGCCGATCGTTTTTGAAGCCGCAGCCAGGGGCGATGCGCGCGTGACAGAAATTGTAGAAAACGGCGCCCAGGTCCTGAGCGAAAACACAGAGGCAGTCGCGTCCAGGCTTCATCTGCTTGCGCCGAAGGTCATGCTCCTCGGCGGACTTTTTCATCGCGACTCGATCTACACGCACGCATTTCGACGCAGACTAAAGAAGAATCTTCCCGACGCTCGCGTGGCGACTGTGGAGCGCGCGCCCGAGCTTGGTGCGGCGTGGTTGGCGGCAGATCTGAGCGATCATGTCATTTTCCAATCAAGGCTTCCCGAAAGCAAAATTGACACTCTGGCTGCCGCACTAACCGAACAGCGCAATCCCCGTTCGGAGAATCTGGAAGAACTAAGTCCGCGCGCCTTAGTCGAGCTCTTTGTCGAGGAGGAAAAATCTGTGCAGGAAGCCCTGCGAAACGCGATTGCCGATCTTGCCCGCGCCATTGAAATCGTTAGCGAATCGTTGCGAAATGGCGGCCGCCTGTTTTATGTCGGCGCGGGCAGCAGCGGGCGTATTGGGGTGCTCGATGCGAGCGAAATCCCGCCGACCTTCGGCGCGCCAACCGATCTGGTGCAGGCAGTGATCGCCGGCGGGGTAACGGCGCTCTATCGATCCGTCGAAGGTGCGGAAGACGAGAAAGGTGGCGGCGCGTTGGCCCTGGATGAGCGCAGCGTTAAAGGAATTGACGTTGTGATTGGTATCACAGCCAGTGGGCGAACGCCTTTTGTCCTCGGCGCGCTTGCGCGGTCGAAGTCGATAGGCGCAAAGACTATTTTGCTAACCTGCAATCCGTCAGGTTCGCAAAAGGTAATTGTCGATCTTGCAATCAATCTCGCGGTTGGACCGGAAGTTCTCACCGGATCGACCAGGTTGAAGGCGGGCACAGCCACGAAGGTGGCGCTCAACATTATCAGCACGGGAGCGATGGTGGCGCTCGGCAAAGTGCGCGGCAACTTGATGGTTGATCTACACGCGTCGAATTCGAAACTGCGTGACCGTGCGATTCGCTTGGTTGCTCAATTGTCGAGGTCGGATTACGAATCGGCGCGCCAACAACTTAAAGCGAACGACTGGAATCTGCGCGCCGTTGTGGACAAGATCGATAAATAAAATGGCGTATTTTATGTGAGTTGCTGAAGATTACCCGAAAAT
>QHOQ01000157.1 GCA_003219355.1 Verrucomicrobiota bacterium | reverse complement strand
CTGTCTCCGGAACGAAACTCAAAAAAATCACTCAGCTCGATCTTAAAACTAATCAGCCGATCAAATCATGGAACGCACAGGCCAATACGATTCAACAACATTTTGCGCCGCCGGTGGGCATCACTTTTAAAGATGCTGATAGCGGAAAGACTGTCCACTTCACTGGTAGTTACAGGATCGAATCGTATCAAACCTCGCCAACGCTTCGGTAAACATAAAAAATTACACCGAAAAAGGTCTGAGTAGCGCTATCATAGCCGAATTTCTGATCGCCTTTACTTAACCCAATTCGGCGGACGTTTTTCATTGAAGGCGGCAATCCCTTCGCTCGCTTCACTCGATTCCCGCGCTTGCATGTGATACTTCAACGCAAGATCGACGTCTTCCTTCACTGAACGCCACCAAAGTTCTTCGATTAATCGTTTCGTTTGCGCCAGCGCCCCTGGGGCACCTTGCAAAACCGAATCAGCAAACTTTTGCGCTTCGCTCATCAAATTCTCCCGAGAGACGACGCGATTTACGAGGCCGATCTCCTTCGCGCGTTCGGCATCAATCAATTCGGACCCGAGCAATAATTCGCTCATGTTTCGCTCGCCTGTTTGCCGGCGGAGAAAAGTCATGACCAAGCCAGCGACCAAGCCACGGCGCACTTCGGGATAGCCAATCTTTGTCCCTTCTGCGGCAACGACGAAATCACATGCCGACATGATGCCCGCGCCACCGGCCACAGCGGCACCGTGGACAGCCGCAATCGTCACCAAACGTGTTTGACTGAGCGCTAGCAGGGCCTTCACAACCATCTCCGCAGTTGCGTCAGCGTTCTCTGGAGTCGCAGCTTTTAGATCTAAACCGGTGCAAAACGAGGCGCCAGCGCCGCGCAAGATCAGTATGCGTTGGTGCGCCTCGTCGGAAGCAACTTTGATAGCGGCCACAAGCTCCGTCAGTAATTCAATCGTAAGCGCGTTGCGCCGCTCGGGGCGATTGAGGGTCACAAGGGTGATTTGCGGCGTTTGCCTTTGCCTTTCGATAAGAATGACGGGCATGCGGAGAGGATTATCTATACTTGGACGACGCCGGTGTGGAAGTGCGCTTTAGGCATTGGACGCGAGACATATTGGAGCAAACGAGTCAGAACATCTCGTGTCTCGTGCGGTTGAATGATCGCATCGACCCAGCCGCGTGCGGCGCCGTAGCGGATGTCGGTTTGTTCTTCATAGTTTTTTTTGACAGTATTCCGTAGTTCCTCGAGTTCTTGCGGCGAAGATGTTTTGTCGCGCTCTCGCGCGCGAGCAAGAACTGCAAACACCGTATCGGACGCCTGGGCAGCGCCCATCACTGCGTAGCGAGCAGTCGGCCAGGCGATAATGAAGCGCGGATCATACGCTTTGCCGCACATTGCATAGTTACCAGCACCGAATGATCCGCCGACGACGACTGTGATCTTCGGGACCACAGAATTACTGACCGCATTCACCAACTTCGCGCCGCTGCGGATGATCCCGCTCTCTTCTGCATCGCGCCCGACCATGAAACCAGTGACGTCCTGGAAAAATATGATTGGCAAGCTTGTTTGATTGCAGTCCATGACAAATCGTGCCGCCTTATCGGCGCTGTCCGCGTAAATGACGCCACCCATCTGGATGCCCTCTTTTTTTGTTCGGGCTTGCAAGCGTTGATTTGCAACAATGCCCACGGGGCGTCGATCGATCCGCGCGTAAGCCGTCACGATTGTCTTGCCATAGCCGGCTTTGTATTCGTCGATCGAGTTTGCATCAACGACCGACGCGAGTAGATCGCGCACATCGTACTGCTTCTGTCCATCAAAGCTAATTAACTCATAAATAGCATCCGGACTTTTCGCTGGCTTGCTTGTTTCTTTCGAAGGCTCAAATGGCTTCGATTTGTTTGCCTCCGGAAGCAACGCTATAAGCGAGCGGAGCCGCTTGAGACACGAGAGGTCGTCTTTTTCACAAAAATCTACCGTCCCGCTTATTTCGGCGTGCATCTGAGCGCCGCCGAGCTCTTCCGCATCTACCGTCTGCCCAATGGCCGCTTTGACCAGCGACGGGCCCGCGAGATATAAACCGCTCCCCTTCGTCATCAGGATTTTATCGCACAAAACCGGTAGATAAGCCCCGCCCGCGACGCAGTTGCCCATGATTGCGGCAAATTGGGGAATGCCAGCAGCAGAAATCACGGAGTTATTGCGGAAGATGCGACCGAAATCATCTTCGTCCGGAAAAATTTCATCCTGCATCGGCAAGAACACGCCAGCAGAATCGACAAGATAAGCGATCGGCAACGAGCATTCAAAAGCGATGCGCTGAGCACGAATCAGTTTTTTAGCCGTCTGCGGAAAGAAAGCGCCTGCTTTTACGGTCGCATCGTTGGCGATAATCATGCAGGGAACCCCGCCAACATTTCCGATTCCAGCAACCGCGCCTGCTGCAGGAATCTTTCCCCATTGCTCGTACATTTTGTAAGCAGCCCAGAGACCGACCTCAAAAAACGGCGAATCTTTATCGAGCAAATGACTGATGCGTTCCCGCACTGGGAGCCGGTTCATCTTGCGTTGACGTTCGTGGCCGGCCTTGCCGCCGCCCTCGCGCAGAACGGCCTCCTCTTTGGCAATTGCCGCACAATGGGCGCGCAACACTTCGCTGCTGGAGGATGTTGATGGACGAGACATAGATATTATCGAAGCACGCTTAATCTGCGCAGCAGATTGAATCAAGCATTGCGAGCGCCCGGCAGTGTCAGCCGCTAAAATTAATAGACAGGCGTTTGCCGCGGCGAGCGCCTCTGCAATGACGCCTAGTAGATGTCGGTATCGGAGCGATAACCAGAATCTCCCCGAATGGAGCGTAGACGGGCACGACTTCCCCACTCTGTTTCCGGTCGATTAATCTGCCCCAAGGCCATTTTTACCAACCATGGCGCTGCTGCCAACGCGCCGATTGAAACAAGCGTAATCGCGGCCGCCTGACGAATCGATGGCTTTATTTTGTCTGCCATTAGCAATCCAAGGCCAAGGCCGATTGCAGTCCGCGTTACGACGAGCAACGGGTCAACGGGAAGCTGTTCAGAGGTTTTTAAAATGGATATTGGGAGAGACATCGCCTACCATATACGTCTCGTTTCAGAAAAAGAAACGGGAAAATCTTAGCGGCCCGGAGAGATCGGGCCGGCCCTGATTTCTGCATGCAATGGCCAAACCGATCTATGCGCTTATTCTCGCCGGTGGCAGCGGCGAACGGTTTTGGCCGCTGAGTCGCAGAGCCCGACCGAAGCAGTTGCTTCGCCTGGTGTCCAAAAAAACTCTTCTCGAGGAAACCGTGGCGCGCCTCGACGGATTGGTTTCCCGCGAACGCATTCTAATCCTAACGAATACGGAGCAAGAGGAGGCGGTTCGTAAACTCCTCACGGATTTTCCCGAGCAGAATATTATCGCCGAGCCAGCCAAGCGCGACACGGCCGCAGCAGTCGCGCTCGGCACCGGTTGGGTTGCAGCCCGCGATCACGCCGCCACGATGCTGGTGCTTCCAGCCGATCATGTCATCGCCAATCGCGCAGCATTTCAGGAAACCTTGGCCCTGGCCGCAGAGGCGGCGGAGGAAACAGGCGAGCTTGTCGCCATCGGGATCAAACCGACCTGGGCGTGTCCGGGTTTCGGCTACATCGAACATGGAGAGCCGGTACGTTTACGGAATCGCCCCGACAATGGCTCCATTCATCGAGTACTTCGCTTTCGCGAGAAACCGAACCCCGATCTGGCTGAATCATTTCTGCGAAAAGGAAATTTTCGGTGGAATGCTGGGATGTTTGTTTGGTCCGTTCCAACCGTGCTCAGCGAATTCAATCGCCACGCACCGGAACTGGCGGATTTCATTTCTCAACTTCGCGGGCCAGACAATTTCGGGAAGGTTCTACGCGAACGCTTCACTAAATTGCCACATATCTCATTTGATTACGCGATCATGGAAAAAGCGGACCGCGTTTTGGTAGTGGAGGCAAGCTTTGATTGGGATGACATCGGTAGCTGGAGAGCGGTCGCGAATTATTTCAAGAATGATGACCAGGGGAATGCCGCGAATTGCGCGATCACGGCGGTCGATTCCACTAATAACATCGTTTTCGATCAGAACGGGACAACAATGGCACTGCTTGGAGTTCATAACCTCATTGTTGTGCGAACCGGTGATGCAATTTTGGTTTGTGATCGTCAGCAAGCGGAAAGGATCAAAAACTTGATCGGTAAACTTCCACCCGACCTGCAATGATCTAACCGGACGATGAATCCAATTCTAGCAATCGACTTTGGCCGCGTGCGCATCGGAGTGGCGATTTCTGACGAGCTGCAGCTGCTGGCGCATCCACTCGAAACAATCGCCGCGAACGAGCGAACCATCGCGCGAGTGGCGGAGATTGTTCGCGAAAGGAAGGTTAATCACGTTGTTGTTGGAATTCCGCGGCAGTTGAATGGCAAGATCGGCGCTGCCGCAACCGAAGCGCTGCGGTTTGGAGAGAAATTACGAGCGATTCTTCCCTGTCCAGTTGTCATTTGGGATGAACGACTAACGACGGTCGCAGCGCACCGGGCGTTGCGCGAAGCCGGCAAAAAGACTCGCGCCACACGTCATTACGTCGATCAGGTTGCCGCTCAAATGATTTTGCAAGGATATCTGGATCGATGGCAACACGCAGCGAATGTCGAAGAAATGTCGCGATGAATTAGGATGTCGCGACGGCTGAAACTGATCGTTGCTTATAACGGGGCTCCGTTCGCGGGTTGGCAAAGCCAATCCCATCGCAACGCGATTCAAGACCACCTCGAGCGCGTGTTTGAACGCGTGGCCGGCGAGCGCGTGCGCGTTCACGGGGCCGGACGAACTGATGCTGGCGTCCACGCCTTTGCCCAATGCGCGCACGTCGCTCTTGCGCAGGACAGCTTATCAACGGCGCGTTGGAGGAAAGCGCTCAATGCATTGCTGCCTCCGGCAATCCGCGTCCTTCACTGCCGTTATGTCTCACAGAATTTCCATGCGCGGCTTTCCGCAAAAGGGAAAATCTATCGCTACCGAATCTGGTCTGGCTCGGTGCTACCGCCCTTCGAATATGGGCGAGTCTGGCATGTTCCCCGTCCACTTGACTTCGACCTTCTAAAGAAAGTCGCCAAGCGATTCGTCGGCACCCACGATTTTGCAGCGTTTGCCGCCAATCGCGGCAAACCGGAAAAGAGTACAGTTCGCACGATTTATTCTGTGGCGGTTCGCCGCTGCGGTTCTTGTGTAATGATCGACTTCGATGGCGACGGCTTTCTCTATAAGATGGTTCGACTAATCGTCGGTTCACTCGTGCGTTGCGCGCTTGGCAAGTCGCGCTTTGAGGATGTCACGGATTTGTTAGCTTCCACCCGCGCCGGCCACGCGCGTTTTGCCGCTCCGGCTGAGGGTCTTTTTCTCGTTCGCGTCCGTTATGATTGATGAACACTACCGCCGGCAGCTGCCGAGCAGCGATTCTAGCTAGGGGCAGGGTTCCAGATTTTTTGCAAACCGGAAACCGGTCCGCACATAACCGACCTTCTCGTAAAACTCGTGCGCTTTCTCGCGGTCGAAGCGAGTGGTCAGCGTGACCCGAGTGATTCCTCGCTGTATGAAATTCTTTTCTGCCGCTGCGATTAACCGCGCGCCAATACCGCGCTGTCGCAATTCTTTCGAAACGACGAGCGCGATGATTCGCCCGCTCAAATCATTATGCAAATAACTCGACGCCGAAACCGTCCCGATCATGCCGCAGATTTTATCGTTATTCAGTGCAACGAGCGTTTTGTAGCGGGGATCCTTCAAAATCGATATCAAACGCGATTCCATTTCCGCAGTGGTCGTCTCGTACCCGAGCTGGCATATAAGCGCAGCAAGGTCGGCCGCATCGCTTAATTTACCGTCACGGATCTTAAGATCGACATCCATCCTGCATCTAGGATCTGGCATCTAGTAGCTAGCGTTTGGTGCTACTCAACTGCCTCCTCTGCTCTAAGGCGAGGTAGCAGTTGCTCCAGAATCGTCGCCACCGATTCGTCGACCGTCTGCTGGTCCGTATGCACGACGATTTCTGCATCTTCCGTGAAGTCATGGATCTCGCCGGCCCGCGCTTTTTTATAAAGGTTCTTTGGATCCCGTGTCTCGCAAACTTCGAGCGGCGCATCAACGAAGACTTCGATAAACTCCGCGTTGCCCTCGAGTGCAATCTCGCGTGCACGGCGACGATCCATTCGATAAGGCGAAATGAATGCCGTGATTACGACCGCCCCGGCGTCTGCCATTAGCTTGGCGACTTCACTTACTCGCCGGATGTTCTCCACTCGG
Organism: Verrucomicrobiota bacterium; assembly: GCA_003219355.1. Taxonomy (GTDB): domain Bacteria; phylum Verrucomicrobiota; class Verrucomicrobiia; order Chthoniobacterales; family UBA10450; genus Udaeobacter. The sequence continues at coordinate 4,262 of QHOQ01000157.1, read as the reverse complement.
TCTTCGGGCGAAAACCCGAGATTGGAATTCAGACCGTGACGGATGTTGTCACCGTCGAGCACGTATGTGTGCATGGCGCGATGGAACAGCTCGCGTTCAAGCGCCTGGGCGATCGTCGATTTTCCTGCGCCGGAGAGACCAGTGAACCAAATGACCGCTCCGCGATGGCCGCTTCGCGCCGCGCGCGCGAGAGCAGTAATTTTTCCTTCGCTCCAAAAAATATTTTTGCTCTTTGTAACTTGCCGGTCGGTGTAGACTCCGCCGAAAATAATACCGCCTCCGCAAATCTGTCCGCCATCAACGAGAACAAATCGGCCGAGATTTGGGATCCGATCATGATTGTCGATCACGAGCGGACCGCGGGTTTGAACCGTTAGCTTTCCGACTTCATTCCGTTCCAATCGTTCGCGCTTATCGCTGTTCGTCTCGAGTGTCGATGAATCCATCACCTCTTCGATTGACACGATCTCGCATTTCACGTCTTGCGTTGCCAGGCGCAGATCGTACGGATGGCCAAGAAGTAGCGGCTCTCGCACGATCCAAAAGAGATCCGCGTGAAAGCGATTCGTCTCAATGGGGGTTTCGCTTTCGTGTGAGGCGACATAACCCCGCTCGACGAAAATCTGTTCGCTCAATGTGACTCCGATGGAATCACCCGCTACGGCGGGACCGTTCGCAGGCGCATTCCAACGCTCGATTGTCGCAACCACCGACGATTTGTTTGCCGGCGAAAACACCAGCTGATCCCCCACCCTCAACTTCCCAGTCTCAATTCGGCCAGCAATAATTCGCCGGTCATCGAACCGATAAACATCCTGAACGCAGAAGCGCAGTGGAAAATCGACATCGGCGCGATGCGTTTCCAGAGCATCGAGCGCCTCGAGAACAGTCGGGCCTTGATACCAATTCAGCTTTTTACCCCGGTGGGCGACATTATCTCCGCTCTTCGCGGACGCGGGAATGAAACAACGTCCCTCGAGTCCAAGATCGACAAGAAACTTCCGGTACTCGCTCTCGATCTCGTGAAATCGCGTCTCCGAGAAATCCACCAGATCCATTTTGTTGACAACGACGATTACTTGCTTGATGCCGAGCAAGCCGAGCAAATAAGCGTGCCGCCGGCTTTGCTCGCGCACTCCCTCGCTGGCGGCGATCACCAGGATCGCGGCATCGGCGTTCGACGCTCCAGTGATCATGTTCTTTAGGAATTCCTTGTGGCCAGGGGCATCAATGATCGCATAACGGCGGCGCACCGTTCGAAAGGGAATCTGTGTCGTATCGATCGTGACGTTTTGTTTTTGCTCTTCGAGCAGCGCATCGAGCAAGAAGGCAAATTCAAATTCCATCCCTTCTGCCGCACACGCCTTCTTCACCATCTCGACTTTTCCCTCCGGTAAGGAGCCAGTGTCTTGCAAAATCCGTCCGATCAGCGTGGACTTGCCATGATCAACGTGACCGACGAAAACAACACGAAGTTTCGAATTTGTATCGGTGCTGGATGATGGTTGCTCGGTCATGCTTATAAGAATCCTTTCGCTCGCAATTTTTGCATCGCATTGCGCTCATGATAATCCTGGGCGCGGCCAGCGCGCTCACTCGTGCGCGTGGCGTCGAGTTCAGCAATAATTTCGTCGATTGTGGATGCCGTGCTTGCGATCGGATGCGTGATAGGGCTGCATCCGAGCGAACGAAACCGTTTTCCGCTCCGCGCGAAATACATCTTCGGAATCGGGATGTTTTCGCGCTGGATGTAACGCCAGACGTCAACCTCGGTCCAGTCGAGTAGCGGTTGCACGCGAACGTGCTCGCCTTTCGCTGCGGTAGTCACGAATTGTCCCCAGAATTCCGGTGGTTGATCTTTATAATCCCACTCGAACTGCGCGTTGCGCGGCGAAAAATATCTTTCCTTAGCGCGAGTTGGATCCTCGTCGCGTCGAATTCCTGTAATCAGCGCGTCCCATTTGTATTCGGTGAGCGCCTGCTGCAGTGCCACCGTCTTCAGCTCATGCGTCACCGTCACCGGATCGTGCGTTTCATACCCGATTCCGCGGGCACGTGCTTCGGTATTAATTTTGACGATGAGATTGAGCTTGTAATGCTTCGTGGCCCATTCCCGAAACTCCAGCATCTCGGGAAACTCGTAGGTCGTGTCGATATGCAGAACTGGAAATGGAACCTTTCCAAAAAAAGATTTGCGGGCGAGCCAGACGAGAACATTGGAATCCTTCCCCATCGACCACGGCATGGCGATGTTTTTGAACGCGTGATACGCCTCGCGAAAAATGAAAATGCTCTGGTTCTCGAGTTGATCGAGATGAGTGCGATTCAAAGTCATTGGTTACCCGCTTTAGCGGAATCGTTCTATACAATCGAGAGATTGATGCTGCAATCAGCGCGCTCGGGTGGGTCAGCGCCCACCGGACGCCGCAGCGCGGCGTCCCTACCTATTGTCGATCTTGCACGAACGCAATCCGTGACGTTACTGTTTCCTTATGCCGGAAAGTCATTCCACGGCCTATGATTCAAAAATCGAAGGCAACGTGATTTTTACGCGCTTCGATGCTGCGCTCAATTGGGTGCGCAAAAATTCGCTCTGGCCGATGCCAATGGGTCTCGCCTGTTGCGCAATCGAGTTGATGGCCACGGCCGCTTCGCGATTCGACATCGCGCGGTTCGGCGCGGAGGTGATGCGCTTTTCGCCACGGCAATGCGATGTGATGATTGTGGCCGGCACGGTCACTTATAAGATGGCATTAGCGGTAAAAAGGATTTACGAGCAGATGCCCGAACCAAAATGGGTGATCGCAATGGGTGCATGCGCTTCCACCGGCGGCATGTATCGCTCCTACGCCGTTCTCCAAGGCATTGATCAGCTTTTGCCTGTCGATGTTTACATCTCCGGTTGCCCACCGCGCCCGGAAGCGCTGCTCGCAGGTCTGATGAAATTGCAGGAAAAAATTTCAGGCGAACACTCATTCAGGAATCAGAAACCTGAATTGACTGAAAGACTCGAGGACGCACTTTCATGACCACGCAGGAATTGCTCCCTTCGTTGGAGAAATCACTCGGCGAAAAGATTCAGCCTAAAACGGAGTTTCGCGGTGAGACGACCTATGCAATCGCGCCCGCCGATCTACGTGAAATCGTAAAATTCTGTCGCTACGAGCTCTCCTTCGATTATTTGATCGACATCACCAGCATCGACAATTTCGGCGAGGAACCGCGTTTCGAAATCGTTTACGAGCTTTATTCAATGCCGCTCGGCGTTCATCTACGACTCAAGCTGCGCATTTCTGAAGACGTCGGCTCTGTCGATACCGTTTCCGACATCTGGCCGACGGCTAATTGGCATGAGCGCGAAATTTACGACATGATGGGAATCAAATTTAGCGGCCACCCCGATCTGCGTCGGATTCTGATGTGGGACGGATATCCGTTCTTTCCCTTGCGAAAAGAATTTCCTCTCGAAGGTTTGCCGAGCGACATGCCTGATGTCGCTTTCACCAAAGTCACACCGATGGAAGGCGGACCTTTTGTTACTAAACCAAGCACGGCTACCGCAAGGGACCGCGAACCGCGCGCCCACCCGCCGGAATTATAATACCGAGAAGGAGCTGCAGCAGCTCTTTTGGTTTGACAAATTGGCGAGCGTTTAGCAAAACTCTGCGTCGTCAAACAGATCTGGATCGGGCGAAGCATGCTTCTCCCGGACGTTCTTTTCTCCTCCTTCAGACCTGCTGCTCGCAGGATTAACCACTGGGAGAAAGAAGATTGCTCCTATGAATAAAAAGATATTTGACGTCAAAACGACAATTCCACCTATCAGAAATTCGACTAGCCGCTCGCCTTCGCGGCGCGCTTTCTTTCTCATCCCGCTCGTGCTCGCGTGCTTCGCGCTTGCGCCCGCAGCGCAAGCGGTTAGTCCGCCACCGGACGGAGGCTACGCCAATGGGAACACCGCTGAGGGAACTCAGGCCCTTTTTAGTCTCACAACCGGAAAGGAGAACACGGCTGATGGTTACAAGGCGCTCGTTGATATCACAACCGGCTCTTTTAACACGGCCACCGGTTTTGCGGCGCTCTTTAAAAATGGCACTGCCTCTAACAATACGGGCACCGGTTATGAAGCGCTCAAGAACAACACCACGGCAGCGAGAACACAGCCGTTGGTTCTCTAGCGCTCTTTAACGCGACAGGAGGCTCCCGTTTGTTCCCTATTCTCTCAGGAGACAACACGGCCATTGGTTATCAAGCGCTTTATA
>QHOQ01000156.1 GCA_003219355.1 Verrucomicrobiota bacterium | reverse complement strand
TGCCGCCTGGATCGACATTTAAACTTATTACGGCGATGGCCGGCTTGCGGAAAAAACTGGCGAATGCGCGTTTTAATTGCAGTGGCGGCGTTAGTTATGGCGAGCATTATTTCAAGTGTTGGGTGGCGGAAAAACATTACACCCACGGAACGCTAGGACTGGCTGACGCGATCAAGGTCTCCTGTGATGCATTCTTTTACCAATACGGAAATGCCGCCGGAATCGATTCGATCGACATAATCGGAAAACTAATGGGTCTGGGCGAAGAATCGGGCATTCACTTGACGGGCGAACAGGCAGGCAATTTGCCTGGGCCGGAATGGATGCAAATTCATCACCCGCAGGAGAGATGGTCGCAAGCGCAAACCGCCAACGTTTCAATCGGGCAGGGTTACACGCTGGTTTCGCCGCTCCAGTTGGCGATGGCATATGCGGCTGCGGCTAACGGCGGAATCTGTTATTACCCGCGCTTTGTCGACAAAGTTTTAAATCAGGATGGCTCACCCGCGCTCGACGAAAACGGAAAGGTCGCGGTGCTGCAGACGCCGCGTGTGCGAGCAGATTTACGTAATGAGCTTTCGCGCGAGCAGATCGATCTCGTGCGCAAAGGCCTTTGGAAAGTTGTCAATGAAGACGGCGGCACGGGCGGAGCAGCGCGTCTGAAAGATGTGCAGGTTGCCGGCAAAACCGGGACGGCTCAGGCGACGGATCGCGGCCATAAGGATACAATCGCCTGGTTTGCCTGTTTCGCCCCCTTCGAGAATCCCAAATATGTAGTTGCGGCCATGGTACAGGGTGGCGAGCACGGTGGCAGTGTTGCCGGGCCAATCGCGACACGCATCATCGAACGCGCGCTAGCGTTGGATGAAGGAAAGTTCGATATGCAGGTCGCCTGGCTCTCGCCCGCGCACAAGGCGAATCCATTCCAGATGATCAAGGGCGTGACCTATGCCGGAGGGAACGTTCCGAGCGGCGACGAGGAGAATGCTGACGATTCGCAAAATGCAGATGCGCAGATGGCAAGTTCTGACGCAACGCCTGATGTAGAACCCGAAGCAGACTCTCAAGGAAAAGTGCGGCGGCGGGCTTCCGTAGCGCGGGCCGTTCCTGTTGCGACGCCAGCCCCGCGCAACTTTTTCCAACGGCTCTTCGGTGTGCGTCGTCAACCAGTGCCCGCGGCAACGCCCCCGCCGCCGACCCGACGTCGTGGTACTCGATGAACCTTCGATCAGAAACTTTACTGCAAAATTTTCCAATGGTCGCGCCTTTGGCGGCTGAACCTCTTCACTTTTATGATAGACAAGGTAAGAAAAATTTTAGGCCTTTCTTCCCGCAAGACTGGCAACAAACTCATATTGAGCGTGGAAAAACTCGAGTCGCGTGTCGCATTGCTCGAGAATGGCCGCCTGGAGGAATACAGCGTCGAGCGTAAAAGCTCGCGCAATATAGTCGGCAGCGTTTACAAGGGTAAGGTCAAGAACATCGAGATGGGATTGAAGGCGATGTTCGTCGACATCGGCTTCGAAAAAAACGCCTTTCTTCATTTTTGGGACGCCATTCCCGCCGCGCTAGATAGCGGTATCGAAGAAATTGACCGCTCGGCCAATAGGCGGCCGCGGAAACGCATTACGGCAAAAGATATTCCAAGCATTTATCCGGTCGGCTCAGACGTAATCGTGCAGGTGACCAAAGGCCCGATCGGGACGAAAGGACCGCGAGTCACCACGAATCTCAGTTTCGCGGGCCGATATCTGGTACTGATGCCATTTAGCGACCGCAGTGGCATTTCACGCAAAATCGAAGATCCGAAGGAACGCGATCGCCTTCGCAAAATTTTGCGCGAGCTCGACATTCCGGAAGGCATTGGCGTCATCATCCGCACCGTTGGAGAAGGACAGCGCGCACGATACTTTGTCCGGGATCTGCGCTTTCTCCTCGATCAATGGGCCAAAGTAGAGCAATTGATTCGTGACCGTCCGGCGCCGTGCCGAATCTTTGAGGAGCCCGATTTGGTTGAACGAACTGTGCGTGACTTTCTCACTGAAGAAATCGATGAAGTCATCTGTGATGATCGCGAGTCGATTAACCGGATGAACGAAATGGTCGACCAGATTTCGCGGCGGTCGCGGAACCGAATTCATTTTTATGATGGTGCGATACCGATTTTCGAAAGTTGCGGCATCCAAAAGCAGATCGACGACGCTTTTCATCGCCAAGTCTGGCTGAGGTGTGGCGGCTATATTGTGATTGACGAGACCGAAGCGCTGGTCGCGATTGATGTGAATACCGGCCGAAACAATTTTGCAGACGAATCTGGAGGCGGCAGATGAAATCGCACGTCAGCTTCGGTTGCGCAATGTCGGCGGTTTGATCATCGGTGATTTCATCGACATGAAAAGCCGTAAGGACCAGCAGATGGTCTATAACCTGATGAAGGAACGGCTCAAGCGCGATAAGGCCAAGACTCACGTGCTTCCGATTTCCCCGCTCGGTCTGATAGAAATGACGCGACAACGGGTGCAGGAAAGTCTCAGCGATACAATATACGAAAATTGTCCATACTGCGGTGGGCGCGGCGTCGTGAAGACCTCGATGACGACAAGCGTGGAATTACATCGCACGCTCAATACGGTGATGCGCAAGTACCAGGACAGCATCCACGAAATCCGCGTGATCCTAAATCCGGATGTGTTGAAACGATTGAAAGAGGAAGACGAAGAATTGCTCGTGGAACTGGAGCGTCGTTACGCTGGGCGGCTGATGTTTCGCGGTGATCCCACATTTCATCACGAAAAGTTTACTATCACCGATGCTAATACTGGGGCGGAACTTAAGGCTTGACCGGCGTAAAAAAGGCTAAAAAAATGCTTGCAATCCTTGACAGTCCACTCAAACTCGCAGGCATCCAAAGGAGTAGCGAATTTCGTTATTGACTTGAACGCTCCGAGGTGTTTGGAGTTAGATTGTTAGGAAGACTTAACCAAAAGGAGAAATAAGATGAAGAAATTGATATTGAGCTTGTTGGGCATCGCGGCAGTCAGCTCGATTGGCTTTGCCGGCACCGAAACCTATTCCGGAAAAGAGATGAAGCAGGTGGCGATACCGCCGCCTTGTCCGGAATGGTACGCAGACAGGGAATTTAACGTCGGACTTTGGGGCACTTACGTGTTTACCGGGAGCGACTGGCAGGAGGATCGCTATCTTGAAGCCGACCACGCTTGGGGCGGCGGTCTCGACGTGAAATACTTTTTCATGCGTTATATCGGCGTTGGGATTGAAGGATGGGGCGTCGACGCACGGCAGGCACACGAAAATGTCTTCGTCGACTTGAGCGACGGGATTTTTCAGCGCAGCTTTCGCAACACGGACAAGGGCATCGGAGCGGTGCTCGGTACATTGACCTTGCGCTATCCGTTCCATTGCTCGCGCTTTTCACCTTACATCTTCGGTGGCGGCGGCGCGATTTTTGGAGGTGGCCAGAGACCGATCAATCAGTGGTTTCGCGAAGGGCCAGGCGGAACGGCGGTAACAGGACCCGGTGGGCTTATTAGCAACGGAGGCGAGGGCTTCGACATTTTCAAGACAGTTGGTCGTACGGAGTCTGAGGCAGAGGGAATTGGCCAGGTCGGCGGCGGTCTGGAAATTCGCTTCACGCCTCATATCGGCTGGATCAGTGATTTCAGCTGGAACTTTGTTAACGGTCCGAAAAATAACTTCGGCATGGCGCGCACCGGCGTTAATTTCGCATTCTAAGATCGATAATTGCACTTGTGGCGGCGGCGTCTGGAACGTTCCAGACGCCGCCGTTGTTTTTCTAGGCGGTAGTCTCATCTACCTTCGAACGATAGCTCGAAAGGTTCTTTGAGAAGACGTGCTCTTGACCTAAGTGATTCGTGTTTGCGAACGCTTGTTCGCGCGCGAACCTACGTTGATGTCGTTTGTCGAAACTCTGGACAGTTTGGCCCTAAAAAAATCGGAGCTTGTTCGTCGATTCGAATACCTGATTGCCTCGAAATCCAACCAGGAACTCGAATCTATGGCGCGAAACTCACGCGCGCTCACGCTGCAGAATTTCGGCCGGACAATGCGTCTCTTCGCGCCGCTTTACCTTTCGAACGAGTGCATCAATACCTGCCGATACTGCGGGTTCTCCCGGGACAATCCAATTCTTCGAGTAACGCTCGATGTCGATGAAGTAACCGCGGAAGGACAGCACCTCGCTCGCCAGGGTTTTCGTCAGGTCCTTCTCGTCGCGGGTGAGCACCCGAAATTCGTCAATCGCGACTATCTCGCCGACTGCGTCCGCGCTCTTGAGCAAGATTTTTCATCGATTTCGATCGAGGTCGGTCCGATGAAAGCGCAGGACTATGAGCCAATCGTCAGTGCCGGCGCGGACGGGTTGGTGGTTTATCAGGAAACTTACAATCGCGCGGTCTACGCCGAAATGCATACAGTCGGCCCAAAGCGCGACTTTAATTTTCGACTCGATTGCGCGGTGCGCGGTTACAGCGCAGGATTTCGCCGGCTCGGAATCGGTGTGCTCTTTGGGTTATCTCCCTGGCAGCAAGAAGCGATCGCCCTCGCGGCGCATCTGGAATATTTGCTCAAACATTGCTGGCAGGCGCAAATTAGCGTGAGCCTGCCCAGGTTACGGCCCGCTGCCGGGGGTTTTCGGCCGCTCTTTTTATTAACTGACCGCGAATTGGCGCAATTAGTATGTGCGTTACGCATCAGTTTCCCGCAAGTGGGAATTGTGCTGAGTACACGCGAACGTTCATCCTTCCGCGACTCGCTTGTTTACTTAGGCGTGACGATGATGAGTGCCGGCAGTCACACTGAACCCGGCGGGTACACTCGACAAGGCGGTGGACATCTGCATCGCACGGTCCGCGGTCGGATCGTTGCTCCTGATTTCCAAGACGGAGAAGACCAGCTTGCCACCGGCCAATTTGAGATCAGCGACGAGCGTTCGCCGGCCGAGATAGCAGAGGTCCTTCGGCGTCGCGGCTTCGAACCAGTTTGGAAAGATTGGGACCAAGCTCTTTGCGGCGCGTGACGATTTTACTCAACGGCGAAAGGGCGGACGCGCGCGGCGCGGAAACGATCGCGGATCTGGTGGAACGTTACGAATTGCCGGAAAAATCAATTTTGGTGGAGCACAATGGCCTTGCCCTACGCCGACAGGAATGGGGGGAGCGATTATTGGTCGAAGGTGATCGCATCGAATTTGTGCGAATCGTGGCGGGTGGCTAGATGCGGTTTAGCACTCCACTGCGGACTTCACCACGATTCGCATTCCATCCGTTTGAGTCACAGTAATTGGCGTTTGTGGTGGAATGAATTCTCCCCCGGTAACAACATCTACGACGTGATCGCCGAAGCGTGCTTTTCCGCTAGGTCGCAAAATCGTAAGCGCTGTGCCCAACGTTCCGGGCGTAAGTGAAATTGCCGTAACAAATTGACGCGGCACACCGACAAGAGAGGGACCCGGCGGATTTGACGTCATGAGAGCGAATCGGCGGTAAAGCCCCGTGCGCGGCAGGAATCGAGCGAGGATCGCGATTACAATTATTGCCGCCACTATCGCGACAAAGAGATTGAGCAGTGGAATAGCGAGCATGCGACCCGTCGGAAAAAATGTTTCGCCAGGGTAACGATCAATCATCGCCCAGAGCAACGACGTTAGCATTAGAAAAACACCGATAACTCCGAATACGATCGTGCTATGAGCGAAAAACAGGATCTCGATTAAGACGAGCAATAATCCCAAAACAAAGAGTCCAACCACTTCCCAACCGGCCAGGCCGGCCAGATAATGACCGAGGAAGAATAGCGCAAAACAAGTCGCTGAAATAATTCCCGGCAAACTTGCCCCAGGGATTTTGAATTCAAGATAGGCGCCGATAATTCCTCCCAGCAACAGCAATGGTGCGAGCGCGGTAATCCAAAAGGCGAGTTGCTCGAAGCCGCTGGGGTTAAGCGAAACGATGTCGCCTTTGAGTCCGGCTTTTTGCGTTAAATCGACAATCGAAGCGGCGATGCCATCGCCCAGCAATGGTTTGCCATTGATTTTTTCTGTCGCTTCCTGCGCGCTCAAAGTCAGTATCGTTCCTTTCGGATGAATCACGCGGTCCCCGATTTTTACTTCCTTGTCCTTGTTCATGAACGCTTCACCGACATCGGGATTGTGTCCGTTTTTGATGGCGGAACTTCGAATCAGAGCCGTCCAGTACGAAATCGTCTTCTCACGCTCGGTTAGTGGAAGATCTTCTCCCGTTGGCAAAACGGGCGCAGCGGCGCCAATCGCGCTAACTGGAGCCATGTAGATATGCTGTGTAGCTAGCGCGATAAGCGAACCAGCCGAACCCGCATTTGAGTTGATAAATGTGTAGGTGGGGATCGTAGCACGGTTAAGTGCGCTCGTTATTTCTGCGGCGCTGTCGAGGCGTCCGCCGTAAGTATTCATTTCAAAAATGATGGCCGACGCCCCGCCGTTTTCGGCTGCCTTTTCGGCTCGACGGAGAAATGTCAGGAGCGAAGGTGAAACTTCGCCGTGGAGGGGGACCACGACTATGTCGCCCTTGTGAATAACGTCCCGCGCCCGAGCCGTCTCCATTCCCACCAAAGAGCAAACCAAGGCGAAGATCGGCAATAATTTTCTCATATTTGGAAAGCGACCAAGCACTGCGTAAGTTTGACATCGCTTCCCAAACCAAACGAGCGAAAAATCGAACACCTCATGGGAACAATCCCATCTGAAACCATCGAGCAGATTGCCGCGGCGAACGACATCGTCGAGGTGATTGGTTCCTATTTTCCGCTCAAACGGGCGGGAGCGAATTTAAAGGCGCTTTGCCCATTTCATCAGGAGAAAACGCCATCGTTTCATGTGAGTCCGCAGCGACAAACCTTCCACTGCTTTGGATGCGGCGTGGGCGGAAGCGTCTTCCGTTTTGTGATGGATTACGAGCACGTCGATTTTCCTTCAGCCGTACGCAAACTCGCGGCCCGGGTAGGCATTCCGGTGATCGAGGAGCGCGGCCCGAGCGGCGCCGAAGATCGACAGGTTCAATCCCGCCGAGTCTTGTTGCAGGTGCATGGGGAAGCTGCCGCCTGGTTTCACGAGAATCTGCTTAAGAGGGAATTCGCGGAGCCGGCGCGAAAATATTTGAGAGGACGCGGGATCACGGCAGAGATCGCAAAAGGATGGCAGCTGGGTTATGCGCCTGAAGAATGGGATGCGTTTGGCAGTTGGGCCCGCGGGCGCGGCTATAACGCGCGCGATCTCATTGCAAGCGGTCTGGTCAAAACCAGGGACGATGCGGATGGGATTCCTGGTCACACATCATACGATCGCTTTCGTGGGCGAATTATGTTTCCCATTTGCAACGACGTCGGTGAAGTTATCGCGTTTAGCGGACGTGTCCTGCAAAGCGAAACAGAAAGCGCAAAATATCTAAATTCGCCTGAGACGGTGCTCTTCCGAAAGGGGAGCGTCCTTTTTGGTCTCGACAAGACTAAGCGCGCGCTGATCGAGGCGAATTGCGCAATCGTGTGCGAAGGCCAGCTCGATCTAATCAGTTTGTTCGAAGCAGGAATCATGAATGTTGTCGCGCCGCAGGGGACCGCGTTTACGGAAAGCCAGGCGCGGCTTTTAAAGCGGTTTGTGAATGAAGTGGTTCTTTGTTTCGATGAGGACGCTGCGGGGAAAAAGGCGGCCGAGCGATCTCTCGATGCGCTGCTTCAAAACGATTTGATCGTGCGGGTTGCGGAGATGCCCGCTGGTGAAGATCCTGACTCGCTCGTCCGGCGGGAAGGAAAAGAAGAATTTGAGAAACGCGTCGCGGCGGCATGCGATTTCTTTGACTATTGGATAAAGCGGGAAGTCGCGACGACGGATTTGAATTCGTTGGGCACGAAGATGCAACTTGCGCGCAAAATGGCTGAAACGATCTCGCGGGTGCGCGACCCGTTCTTACGTGGCGAGGTTGTGAGCAAAACGAGCGCGCGGCTTGGCGTCTCCAATACGGATTTCGAAACACTCTTGCCAAAACAAAGGCGGGAACAGATTCCCGCATCGGAACCTGCGCGCTTTCAGGCTTCTCCAAGTCCGCGCCATGATGTCGCAATGCTTTGCCTACTGGCGTTGCGAGACGAGACAGCGCGAGGATTTCTTCTCGGGCAGAACTGGCGCGAGATCCTGGAGCAAGTGCCAGATGCGGAAATTCTGGTCCGCGTTCTCGAAAGCGATTTGCGCCCAACCGACGCAGCCTCGCTTAACGCTTTTATGGCCACCCTCTCCCCGGCTGATGAAGGACTGGTTTCTTGGTGGTTGTTGCAAAAAATGCCGCCTAATGCCGGAACGATGGTAGGAAAATGGTGGCTCGGCATTCGTCAAAGCGTATTGCGCCGCCAGCTCGAAGTGGCGAAGAACCGGATAAAACTTCCGCAGCTCAGCACCGGCGATGTAGTGAATTTGCAGAAACAAATCCTTGACCTGCAAGAGCAACTCCACGAACTGCGGCCGACAATTAGTTGTCGATCCCGGACGGTAGATCGAAAGTCTCAGTCAAATCCTTAACCGCACAATCTTGGCCAGGCATTCGAAACGAAAGGGAGGCATTCGACGGTCGTCGCGGCGACGACTTAAAACAAAACAGCTTCGCCTTCGTTCAATAACAAAGACTTCCCCTCTCCGACGCAGCCTGAAGAGACAGCCAAAAGTCGCCGCATTCAAGCCCAAGCGTATTGTTCTCGTCCGAGGACGGCGACGCCGTGTCGAACCGCGGCCGAAGCCGCAGAGCGAAATGACTGTGGCGCATCTGCATTCGGCGATTGAAATCCAGGCCCGCATTCGCGAACTGATTAAACTGGCGAAAGAACAAGGCTATCTCACATTTGACGATCTGAACGAGGCGTTGCCAGAGGGGATCACCGACGCTGACGAGCTCGATCTCATTCTCACACGGCTGCGCCGCATGGAGATCGACATTATCGAAGCTTCGGAGGTGGATCGCTATAAGGACGGGAAAAAAGACGCGGAGGAGGAAGAAGAAGAGGAAGAGAAACCCGAAGCCAAGCTCGATATACTCGACGATCCGGTGCGGATGTATCTCAAGCAGATGGGCCAGGTCCCTCTGCTGACCCGAGAACAGGAAGTGGAAATTTCCAAACGGATTGAGGAAGCCGAAAACATGGTGCAAAAGCACATCAACCGGTTCGGCTTTATTGCGCGAGCACACCTCGATCTAGCCGGGAAACTCGCCGAAGGGCGCGAAAGGTTTGATCGCGTCATTCTCGACAAAAAAATCGAGAGCCGAGAACGCTACATGAAGAAGCTTCCGCGCTTGTGCAAACAGGTGGAACAATCGAGTGCCTCGATTACTCAACAATACTGCCAACTGCGCAACTCCTCAAAAAAACAAACAAGGAAGCTCAGATCTGTGCAGAGAGCGATCGCTTCGCTGCAAAGGTTTTACCCCCACTTCTATTTCAAGCAAAAAGTAACAGAAGAATTTGTTCACCTGGCGGATGAGGCCTATCACACGTCACTCTATCTTCAAACCGAGTTAGCGAAACGTCCGCGCGAGAAGAGAAAACGTTTGCAACTCGCGAACAGAGTTAGCGACTTGGAAAAGAACCTGTGGCTTTCGCTTGGTGAATATTCCGAGCAGTACCAGGCGCTGAAAGGTTGGATGCGCCAGGCATTGCGAGCCAAGACCGAAATGGTGGAGGCCAACCTGCGCCTTGTTATTTCGATCGCAAAAAAATACACCAACCGCGGTCTCTCGTTTCTCGATTTAATTCAGGAAGGAAACATGGGACTGATGAAGGCGGTCGAGAAGTTCGAATATCGGCGCGGTTACAAGTTTTCCACGTACGCGACATGGTGGATCCGTCAGGCCATCACACGCTCGATCGCCGATCAGGCGCGCACCATCCGGATTCCGGTTCACATGATCGAGACAATCAACAAGTTGATGCGTGTGCAAAAACAGCTCGTCCAGGAATACGGTCGGGAGCCTACGCCGGACGAGGTAGCGGAAGAGGTACTATTGCCGGTAGATCGCGTTCGCGCGGTCTTGAAGATGGCACAGCAGCCGATCTCGCTCCAATCACCCGTGGGCGAGAGCGAGGAAACCAATTTTGGCGATTTTATCGAGGATAAGGGCGCCGAAAACCCGAGCGATATGACTGCTATCGTTTTGTTGAAAGAGAAGATCAAGGATGTGCTCGAGACTCTGACTGAACGCGAGCGTCAAGTACTTGAGCAACGGTTTGGGTTGGTGGATGGATACAGCCGAACGCTCGAGGAAGTAGGCCGGCAGTTTCAGGTCACGCGGGAGCGCATTCGCCAGATCGAAGCGAAAGCACTGCGAAAAATGCGCCATCCGACCCGTATCCGACAGCTTGAAGGTTTCCTTGAGGCGCCCGAAGTGTAATATCGCCATTCTCGGAATTCTTTCCGAGCGCAACTTTCAGAGCTGCAGTCAGTTCAATTTTAGGGAGACAATATGAAACGTGAAGATGACCAGGAATTGTGGGATCTCCTCGGCCGCACGGCCGAGTCCGAGCTTTCGCCATTTTTCGCCCGCAACATTGCCAGAAAAGTCAGGCAAGAAGGAAGTCGCTCCGGACGAATGCGAAGGTGGCTTGGCTTACGCAGACTCATCCCGGCATCTGCCGTGGCAGTTGCCTTGATAACAACGGCAATCGTCATTCATCATCCTGTGTCACAGAAGACCTCCGAGGGAGAGCCAGATGTGGTGGCAAAAATCGATCCACAAGATTACGAAGTTGTCGCTGATCTGGATGAATTGCTCGTTTTGGATGAAAACAGCCTGTGGGACGAAAAGCCAACTTTGTAAGATAATCATTACGTTGTCGATCTTCGCCTCGTCCTGCGCTTTGGCACAAGCGCAGCCGCAGCGGACTAATGGGCGAAGGGCAGGCCCAGGCCCTGGGGCTGGACCTGCCCGGCATCCGCCGGTGCAGAGCGTGCATGAGCGGTGGTCCTCGCTGCCGCCAGCGGATCGACAAATTTTCCAGCGAAATGCCGAGCGTTGGATGCGAATGAGCCCACAGGAGCGCCAGATCATGCGGCAGCGAGAAAACCTGCGACGAGAGCGAATCAGAGGCGAAACTGAGGCCGCCCTACGCGATTCCGGCCTCCTGCTGGATCAAGAGAGGCGCGATTTGTTTGAGTCCCGCTACATCCAAGAGCGCCGCAAAATCGAACAAGGGCTCCGGCAGCAAATCGAGATTGAGCGACAGCAGCAACTGCCAGCTTTGATTCAACAGTTAAAAAAAGAATTCCAACCGCCGCAATCGAATGGCCCAACCACAGCGAAACCCACCGAGTCGCCCAAATCTCGCAAATAAGGGGCATTAAGACTCGGAAGAACCGATAATGCGCGCTGCGCCTGGCTAAGAAGCTGGTTCTTGTTATAAAAAAATGAGCTGGCTCGCATTGCGAGCCAGCTCAGCGGATTTTACTATTCTACGTCAGCTTAGTAGTACCGATGGCGGTAGTAATGGTGACGATGGTGGCGGTAGTAGACTCGATGGCCGCCGGACCAATAGAATGTCGGTCCTGCGTAGTAGCCGTAGTACGGGTATGGTCGATAGTATCCATACGGATAATACCCATATCCGTAGTAGGCGGGGTAGCCATAGTACCCCGGGCCAAATCCGATCCCAAACGACACACCCGCGTCAGAACGCGGCGTCGCTGCAAAGGCAAATCCACTTGCCACCAATCCAATTAAGAGAAGTTTCTTCCAATTCATATAATTTACCTCCCATTAATTAAACAGCAGGTACGACGAGGAGTTTCTGAATTTTTTCGGGTCAGATGATCTTAGGATAAGCTGTAACACAAACGCTTTTACCAATCCGCCGGTAGGAGACGGCGTCGAGGTGAATTGCAGTCTGCGTAGCATTGGCTCCGCGGCCTGAAAATGCGATTACCGGCCCTCCAGTCAAAATCGGACCCAGGTAAACATGAAGCTTATCAATCAGACGGGCATCGAGACCTTGACCGAGCACTCCACCACCGCCTTCAATCAGCACACTCGTGACATTTTTCTTGCCCAAGTCCTTGAGGACCGCAGCGAGCGACTTGCGTTTGTATACGAGTGTTCGTGCTGATAGCCGATCGGAGAACAAACGTGCGTGCGATGGCAGATTTCCAGATCGGGTCAGCACAATCCGCCACGGTTGTCGCGCGTAGCGCATCCCACGCACGGTCAATCGCGGGTTGTCCACGCGAAGCGTTTGTGCTCCAATGAGAATTGCATCTACGCGAGCGCGGAGCTGGTGCGCGTTACGACGAGCGGCAGAATCGGTGATCCAGCGAGGCTCACCAGGAGGCCGTGTCAATCGGCCATCGAGACTCATGCCGCATTTTGCGATCACAAAGGGTCGCCCAGTGATAATCCATTTATTGAAACCCTCGTTAAGGCGCGCACACTCCTCGGCCAAAATGCCATCACATACTTTGACGCCCGCGTTTCGTAGCTGCGTAATGCCTCTCCCACAGTGACGAGGATTTACATCCACGGTGCCGACAACAACGTTCTTTACACCGGCCTTAATGATCGAGGTCGTGCAGGGCGCCGTGCGACCAACCGTGGAACAGGGCTCCAGAGTAACGTAAAGCGTGGCGCGAGCAGGGACGTCACCGACCAAGTTGTGAAGGCATTCGATTTCAGCGTGGTCATGG
>QHOQ01000155.1:3466-9049 GCA_003219355.1 Verrucomicrobiota bacterium | reverse complement strand
TTCAAGTTGGGGCGGACGACGACATCTGCCTTATGCATTCACAGAACAAGGTGTAGCGATGTTGTCGAGCGTGTTGAACAGCGAGCGCGCGGTCAAGGTGAACATCGCCATCATGCGCGCGTTTGTGAAGCTGCGCGAGGCGCTGGAGACCAATCGCGAGCTTGCGCGCAAATTTTCCGAACTAGAAAAGCGCATCGGCAAACACGACCAAGACATCACAGCGATCATCGAAGCGATTCGACAGTTGATGGCGCCGCCAAAAACGCCTCGTCGTGAAATTGGATTTCATGTGCGCGAGAGGCCGCCGCGCTATCGGGTGCGCAAGCGCGCATGATTGCCTGGACCATTTACATTACGTTTGCCGGAGCAGTCCTCCTGGTTTTCACGCCGCGCGCCTTTGCGCGCTGGATCGCCCTTGCAACTACCGCAGCCGGGCTGGTCACGAGCGTCATCGCGTTATTCCAAATATCGATTGTCGATCTTGCGACCTTCAAGACGATCGTGCGCGTGCCGTGGGTACCAATGCTTGGAATGAATTACCATCTCGCCGTCGATGGCATCAGCTTGACGATGGCTCTCGTCACCGGTGTCGTTGCCGTCGCCTCGGTCCTTTTCTCGTGGGACGTTGAACATCGGCCTAACGAATTTTTCTTTTGGCTTCTTCTTGTGGTCGGCGGCTCGTATGGCGTCTTTCTCAGCGCCGATCTCTTCCTCCTCTTCCTCTTCTACGAGCTCGTGATCGTTCCAAAATATTTCCTGATCGCGATCTGGGGATCGACGAACAAGGAGTACGGCGCGATGAAGCTCACGCTTTATTCCTTCTTCGGAGGCGCGCTCGTCTTCGTCGGAATCATCGCTGCGTACGTGACCGCTGGATCGCTCGATCTTCAACAGCTCGCGCAATTTCAATTCACACCGCAGCTTCAATCGTGGGCGTTTCCCGTGTTGTTCGTCGGGTTCGCCGTGCTCGCGGGCATCTGGCCGTTGCACACCTGGGCGCCGACCGGTCACGTCGCCGCTCCCACCGCGGGTTCGATGCTGCTCGCCGGCATTGTGATGAAGCTCGGGTCTTACGCTGGACTGCGCGTCGCGATGAATCTTTTCCCGCAAGGCTTCCAAATGTGGCGCGTCTGGATTGCCGTCCTCGCCGTCATTGGAATCGTTTATGCCGCGGGCGTGGCGCTGCGCCAGCGCGACCTGAAATTTGTGATTGGTTATTCGAGCGTCAGCCACATGGGTTTTGTGCTGCTCGGGTTCGCCACAGCCAACGCGCTCGGCGTCTCGGGATCCGTGCTCCAGATGTTCTCGCACGGTGTGATTGGCGCACTGCTCTTTGCCGTGGCTGGGCGCATGGTCTATCGCCGTACTCACACCCGCGACCTCGACACGCTCTCAGATATGGGACTGAGCCGCGCGTTACCCTTCGCCGCGTTCTCCTTTGTAATCGCGTCAGCCGCGTCGATGGGCATTCCTGGCTTCAGCGGATTCGCCGCCGAAATCACAATTCTGATCGGCGCATGGAAGGCGTACCCCCTCGCGGTGTGGATCACCGGAATTGGCATGGTGCTCGTGGCTGCGTTCACACTGCGCGCGTTGAAAAAAAGTTTCTTTGGTGAGTCGGCTTCGGAAGTCCGGACGCAAGAGGGCCGGGTGCCGGTTGATGCGGATTGGAACGAGCAACAAGACATCACAGCACGGATTACCATGGCAGAAAAATGCGGGGCCTGTTTGCTCATGTTCGCAACGCTGGCGGTCGGGCTTTATCCCAAACTGCTGCTCGATCGCATCATGCCGGCAGTTGAAGCGATGAGGTTCTTGAAATGACTCCGCCGCTTCAACGCTTCAACGCTTCAACTCGTCAACGCTTTAACGATCTCGCGTGAACTACCTCGATCTGCTCAAACTCGCGTCGCCCGAAGCGATAATCGCGGTGACCGCGCTTGCTGTTCTCGCCGTTGGTCTAACGACCGGTCGAGGGACTGTAGAGGCAGCCGTGTCGGCTGCGAGATCAAAAGCAGGCGCTGGCGACACGCCCGCCACTGGAGCAACTGCATCTGCAATTTGTTCCGCCGTCGCTGCGTTCGGATTGGCGCTGGCGATCGGTGCGGTAATGATGCTGCCGCGACAGGCAACGCTGTTCCAAGGGATGCTGGTGATCACACCTCTGACCTCCCTGTTCAAAATCATCTGTCTCGCGCTTGCTTTTTTCACCGTGATCCTTACACGCAGTGACCGCTCAGCGCGCAACCCAGGCGAATATCTCGCGATGCTCTTGCTCGCGACGATTGGACTGTTGCTACTCGTCGGCACCGAAGAGTTGCTTATGATCTTCATCGGGCTCGAACTAACGAGCCTGTCGCTTTATGTCATGGCCGCGTTCGACAAGACTGATGTGCGTTCCGCAGAAGCGGGCTTGAAATATTTCCTCTTCGGCAGCACGGCGAGCGCCTTCACCCTTTTCGGATTGAGCTTGATCTACGGAATGTCGGGTACGACGGGACTCGCCGCGATCGGACAAAAGCTCGCGACGCAACCCATCCAACCGCTGCTCTTCGTCGGAATCGTCATGACACTCGTCGGACTTGCTTTCAAAATCGCCGCCGCGCCTTTCCATCTTTGGGCGCCCGACGCTTACCAGGGCGCGCCCGTCCCGAGTGCTGCTTTCATCGCCTCGGGCTCGAAAGTGGCGTCGTTCGTTGTGCTTGGGAAAATCGTGCTCGTCGGGTTCGCTCCGGTGCACGGCAGCGCTGCATGGCATGTGGTGATTGCCGGCTGGTCTCCGGTACTCGCCGCACTGGCCGCTCTCTCCATCGTCATCGGCAACCTCGTCGCGCTGGCGCAAACGAATGTTCGCCGGCTCCTCGCCTATTCGGCTGTCGCCCACGCCGGCTACACATTGCTCGGACTCGTCGCGGGCGGACGCGAAGGATTTTCCGCGACGTTGTTCTACACCACCGTTTACGCATTCACGCTTGTCGGCGCCTTTGGTGTCGTCGCGCTGGTGCGACGCGAAACCGGCGGCGACGATCTCACCAATTTTTCCGCGCTCTCGTCGCGTTCGCCTCTGCTCGCCGGATGCATGGCGATTTTTCTGCTATCCCTGGCTGGGTTGCCGCCGCTCGCGGGATTTTTCGGAAAGTTCTACCTGTTTAGCGTCGCGCTGCGCGCCGGTGCTAACCACGGCCTGCTCTGGCTTGTCGCGCTGGCGCTGCTTGGCAGTTTCATCTCGCTCTATTATTACCTCATCGTACTGAAAGTGATCTTTGTGGATGAAAAATCTCAGCCTGAGACTTCCCCGGTACGCACGATATTTGGCGAAGACGGAGACTTTCTACAGAGAGTCACGCTAACCGTTCTCGCAGGCATGGTCGTCTTTTTTGGCATCATGCCGACAATGCTGGTCGCTCAAATTCTCGCCGCGTTGCTGTAAAAATCGTCATCTTCGCCGAAAAAAATGCGTGCTCAATTCTCCATCCTCACGCTATAGAGTCTCTGTGCATCGCCCACGAACAACACCGCCTTCACAGGATTCGCCTGTAAAGACAGGCAGCATCGGCCAATTCATCGATCGCCACTATCGACACTTCAACGCCGCCGTCCTCAAAGACGCCGCTGATGCCTACATCGCGCATCTCGATCGTGGCGGAAAAATGATGATCACTCTGGCTGGAGCGATGAGCACGGCCGAGCTTGGCATGTCGCTCGCGGAGATGATTCGTGAGGACAAAGTTCACGCCATCGCCTGCACCGGCGCTAATCTCGAGGAGGACCTCTTCAATCTCGTGGCACGCAGCAAATATGAACGAATTCCAAATTACCGGGAGCTGAGCCCGCACGCGGAGGAAGATTTGATGCGACGTCATCTCAACCGGGTCACGGACACGTGTATCCCCGAGGAGTACGCGATCCGCCGGATCGAAAAGGCGGTCATCGAAGAGTGGATTTCAGCGGCCAGGAAAAAGGAGCGCTTCTTTCCCCACGAATTCCTTTTCAAGATCTTGAAGGACTGTCGACTTAAGCAGTTCCACGAGATCGATCCGGCCGACAGTTGGATGGTGGCTGCCGCCCAAAAGGACCTCCCGATGTTCGTTCCGGGCTGGGAAGATTCGACCCTTGGAAACATCTATGCCGCCCGCTGTATCACGGGCGAAATCAGCGATCTCCAGACCGTGCGCTCCGGAATAGAATATATGATCGCATTGGCGGCATGGTATCGTCGGGCCGCAAAAGATTCTTCCGTTGGCTTCTTTCAGATCGGCGGTGGGATCGCGGGCGACTTTCCGATTTGCGTCGTGCCGATGCTCAATCAAGACGTCGTCACCACACCCGTCCCGCCCTGGAGTTATTTTTGCCAGATTAGTGATTCAACAACCAGTTTCGGATCGTACTCCGGTGCCGTTCCTAATGAAAAAATCACGTGGGGAAAACTGAGCGTTGAGACTCCGAAGTTTATTATCGAGTCTGACGCCACAATCGTGGCCCCGCTGATCTTCGCGAAGGTTCTTGGCTGGTAAACTGTGGTGGCCGCTTCTGCGGCGATCAGGGTCGTAGAGCAAAGCCCGCAGGCGGTTGGGATTGCAACGAATTTTCGCGCCGCTCAAAAGGCCGAAAAACCCTGGCCCCCTAGCTATTTTCCAGATCTGGCCTATAGTCTGCGATGTCTAAACCGTCTGGTGCCTCTTTTTCACGTCGGATGCCCGACAATATTACCGAGGAATTGGTGGCCGTGCTATCTTCCAAAGCCTCGTTCGAATTCAAGCCTTTGTTCGAGATTGTCCTGCTCAATCTCCGGGAGCGAAACGCTGCCAGTGGCGGCGAGGAAATGCTGCGCCTGCGTTCTTATGAAAAGCTCCAGGGCCTGGTCAATCAGGGCGCGGTAACGAGAACGGTCAACGGGATCACCAAAAAGTATAAGGGCGTCGCGCCGCGCATGGTCGGGCTTAAGGCGGAGATGAAAGCTTTGCGTCTCGAATGGAATCAGAAGGTTCTAGCCAAGGCCACTGCTGCGAGGCGCTGATCGCCGTTGCTCGGCGGATTTTTCGAAAAGCTCTTCTGGTTCTTCTACGGCGTTGAACCCGGCGAGGCTGTTGTCAGGTCTTTGACGAATTTCTCGAGCAATTCGGCGAAGCGCTCCGGCTGATCGAGGAAGACGGCGTGCGCGGCGTCCTCGATCTTTTCCAAGCGCGCATGCGGAATCTGGCCAGCGCCCGCCTGCTGGCGGGCCAGTTCGTCCGATTTCGCAGATGCGATGATCAGAGTCGGGCAATCAATCTTTTTCAACGCAGCCGTGCGGTTCACCCCGAAAAGATCCGCTACCAGCATTCCAGTGCCGATGCTGGGCGGCGTTTTCATGCCAGTGTCGACGAGCCCATCGATCGTGCCATCGGACTGCGGCTTGCTGATAATGGTGTCCATCATCCCACGCAAATATTCCGGCTGATGCGCTTGATAGAGTGCGAGCATCCGCAATTGGGCCGCGCTTTCCTGCGCTCGCGCGGTGACGCCATCCGCGCCATCTGAAACTGCCGCATCCACCAGGACGAGGCCGGCGAGATCGTGCGTGCCGTAGCGTTCGATGTAAGC
>QHOQ01000155.1:1042-3424 GCA_003219355.1 Verrucomicrobiota bacterium | reverse complement strand
CGGCGCGCGTCCAGCTGTTCGAGCAACTTGTGCAGATCCTGTGCGCGCATCTCGGGCGTGTTGCCGCTCATTGTGATCGTCGATTGACCCTCTGAGCGCGGATCGAAAGCGATCACGCGATAATTTGAAACAAAGCGATCGATCTGTTGTCGCCAAATGTCGGCGCCCGTGCTCCAGCCGGGAACAAAGACCAAAGTCGGCCCTGGCCCCGCCTGGCCGGCTTCGATTGCCCGCAGCGATACGCCTTCGCCGGCATCCACCTTTCGCTCGCGCACTCCTCCGGAAGTGGAATCCGCGCGAACGGCCGCGGCGCTTACGGTAATCCCGGCGATCAGAACGACAATTGATCGAGGAAACAACTTCACCGCCAAGTTTATCTCGCGTGTAGGTCACAGGCAACGCGAACGCGGCCCGCGCCTAACCAAATTTCGGGTTAGCGCCTCAGGCAATCGCACGGCAAGCTGAGCGTCATGCAAATCTCTTGCCGAATTGTTGCGATTTTGGGCTTAACGACTCTTGGATATTTGTTCTCGCACACTGCATGCGCCGCCGAGAAGCCGATGATGAAAGCGGTCGTCGCGCATGAGTACGGCGGACCCGAAGTCCTGAAATTTGAAGAGGTGTCGCAGCCGGAGCCGAAAGAAAATGAAGCTCTCGTGCGTGTGATCGCGAGCGGCGTTAATCCAGCCGATCCGCTGACGCTCAGCGGAAAATACGCCCGGGAATTCGGAACGCACCTGCCACTGATTCCGGGCTACGACATCGCTGGGATCGTAGAGAAAGCGGGAGTAAAAGTCACAAAGCTCAAAGCCGGTGACGCGGTTTACGGTTACCCGACTTTTGGCGGCGGCTGGGCGGAGTACGTCACTGTTACCGAAGGAGAAGTCGCTGCGAAGCCCGCGTCGCTGAGCTTTACGGAAGCCGCGGCGGCGCCGATGGGCGCCTTGACCGCGTGGCAGGCATTGGTCGACGTCGCGCAGCTCGGTGCCGGGCAAACCATTCTCATTCACGGTGGCTCAGGCGGCGTCGGTAGCTTCGCAGTGCAGATCGCCAAAGCGCGCGGAGCGCGGGTCATCGCGACCGCTTCGACGACAAACCAGGATCTCCTGAAACAGCTCGGTGCAGATGTGGCGATCGATTACACAAAGACCAGGTTCGAAGAAATTGCCAAAGATGTGGACGCCGTCCTCGATCCGGTAGGCAAAGAAACGCTCGCACGCTCTTACGGTGTGGTGAAGAAAGGCGGCATTGTCATGTCGCTGGTGGCGCGACCCGACCCGGCTGAGCTTGAGAAACGCGGGATTCGTGGAGCGGCCATTTCAGTTCACCCCGATGCCGAGGATCTCGCAGAGATCGCGCGCTTGATCGACGCGGGAAAGATCAAGCCGATCGTGACGCAGGTTCTCCCGCTGAGCGAAGCGATCGCCGCGCAACAACAGGCCGAAACGCATCATACCCGCGGAAAGCTCGTGCTCCGGGTCGCAGACGACCCAAAAGGTTGACGCAACGCCCGGACGTTTGAGGTTTGCGTGTAATGAAAGACACATTCGTGGCAATTTCTTCGGCTGGTCCTAATCGTGATTTATCGAAGGGCACACGTGAACAGCCCTTTTGGGACCAACACGCGGAGTTTATTGATAAACTTGTTGCAGAAGGTTCTATTTTGATGGGTGGCCCGCTGGTTGATGAAGGCGGCGCTCTTTTAATCTTCAATGCTGACGATGAAAATGAAGTCAGAGAGAAATTGAAGCACGACCCTTGGTCCGTGCACGGCATTCTGAAACTGGAGGGCGTAAAGCGTTGGCAAATCTTTATTGATAAGAGGAAGTAAGATTTGCAATCATTGATCGCAGACCGCTGACTACCGACATCCGACTTCTGAACTCCGAGGTCTGTCAGTGAGTGAATGTCCGCTGATCACCAATCACTGATCACCCGCGATTGTCTCTTCATTGGTCACTAGCCGATCATCAACTTCAGCGTGGCGGATGGTCGTACCACTCCCAAGTATCGCCAAGGAGATTAGCATTAATCCCTTCGCCTCCATAGAGTGTTGTATGCTTGCGAGCGCTATCGTACGCCATACCGAAATATCCTCGCGGCGGTGGACCCATGTTCTGCAATTCCTTCCAGTGTGTTCCATCCCATTCCCATGTATCGCCGCTGCCGCCGTCACCTCCGAAGAGAAGCACCTTTGTGCCGTCGTAGATCATGCCATGGCCGCTGCGCGGCGATGGGCCGGTATCAGCCACGTGGATCCAGCGCGCGCTATCATATTCCCACGTGTCATTCACCAGCTTCCATTCGAACTCTGTTCCCGCAAGACCGCCAAACAAAACGATACGGTCCCGCTCGCTGTCGTAAGCCAGCGCGTGAGCCGCG
>QHOQ01000155.1:217-1021 GCA_003219355.1 Verrucomicrobiota bacterium | reverse complement strand
CATCCCAAACCCAAGTATCGCCGAAGGGGATTTTGTTGCGCTGCCCCCCAAAAAGCACGATTCGCCGACGTTTGGTATCAAAGGCAACGGCGTGATTGCACCGCGCCTCCGGGCCGGTATCGGCAACCTGGATCCATTCGTTACCATCCCATTCCCACGTATCTCCGAAGAAGCCGGATCCGCTGGCTCCGCCATATAGGATCGTTCGCTTTCGATTCGTATCGTAGGCCATTGCGTGCGCACACCGACCCGCAGGGCCCATATCAGCCGCTTGCACCCATTCGTTACCGTCCCATTCCCACGTATCGTCAATAATTTTCGAACCTGTCTGTCCGCCAAATAGCACGGCGCGGCCGCGCGCGGTATCAAAGGCTATTGCAACGTCACGACGGCCGACTGGGCCTATGTCCTGTTTTTGGGTCCAGAGAAAATGAGCCATCGAATAGTTTTAGCTTATCACAGGGAGCCGCCCTGCAACGAAAACAAATCAGCGCAGCCGACGAGAGCGCGACTCCGATTTAACGAAGGAACTAATCAGCAATTCCCTCGCGAGCTTTTTCGTCGATCGCCAGGTAATCATCGCGCGGTGGGCTAAACGTATCGAGCACGCGTGTCGGCAATATCGTTTCCACACCATGCGGGACATTGCTTGCGAGATAGAAGGAATCGCCGGGTGAAAGCTCGTGCGGCACCCCCTCAACGATGAGTCGCATTTTGCCTTCGAGAATGTGAACGATCTGCTCCTGCGGGTGTTGGTGCTCGGGCATGCGACTCCCGGCCGCCAGCGTGGCGATCATCTGATAC
>QHOQ01000155.1:0-200 GCA_003219355.1 Verrucomicrobiota bacterium | reverse complement strand
TTTTCGCGTTTGCTGAGTCTCCATTTCATCCTTCATAATTCATCCTTCGTCGAAAGTCATTCCTTGGTGAAGCGATGGTCGGAATCGAATTCCGCTACTGCCCGCTGAGATGGATCTGCATCACGACCGCTTTCTTGCCGAAGTAATGGCTCCGTTCGACGACCTGCCAGCCAAGTTCGTGGTAGAGCCCTTCGGCTGAA
>QHOQ01000154.1 GCA_003219355.1 Verrucomicrobiota bacterium | reverse complement strand
GATTTGAGCGACGGGCTTGGCGTCGACCTGCCACGCTTCGTGCGCGCCAGCAAAGTCGGATTCGAGATAGAGATGGAGAATCTGCCGCTCAATCGCGGCGCTAAAATCGGCAATGCAATCTCGGAAGGAGAAGATTACGAATTGCTTTTTACCATTTCGCCCCGTCAAAGCAAGCGATTGGAACGAAGCTGGCGAAAGAAATTCCCAAGACTCCCGCTCACCCGCATTGGCTCTCTTATTCCGCAATCCGTGGTCCGCAATCCGCGATTACCTGGTGGCTACGTTCATTTCAAATAACCCGGCTGAAACCGAGGAAATCGGCCAGCGATTTGCGAAGGAACTCAATGCGGGATCGGTCTTAGCCCTCCAAGGCGAACTGGGGAGTGGCAAGACGCAATTCACCAAGGGACTGGTTGCGGCACTGGGAAGCAGCATCCCTGTCACCAGCCCGACCTTTACAATTATTCACGAATATCCTGGCGGGCGTTTACCCGTTTATCATTTCGATTTTTTTCGCCTGGTAGATCAAGAATCGGTCGCGCAGCTCGGGCTCGACGATTATCTTTTTGGAGACGGCATTTCGGTAATCGAATGGGCCGATCGATTTCCGCCCGAGAAAGCGCGCTGGATTTTGTTCGAGATAAAATCGGAAAACGCGCGAGCGATCAGCACAAAATGAAAATTCTTGCTCTGGAACTGTCCACCGCGCGTGGGAGCCTCGCCTGGCTAAATGCATGCGAGAGCGGCTGCGTTTCCGAGAACGAAAATGTCGATCTTGTGGTGCGCGAATGGCCGAACGATCGCAAAAATTCCGGTGCATTTTTCGAAAATCTTGCGCACGTCCGGCAGCAATTCGATTTGCCCGACACAATCATCGTCGGACTCGGGCCTGGTTCGTACGCAGGGAGTCGGATCGCGATCTCCGCTGCAATCGGATTACAAGCCGCTTCGAAAGCACGACTCCTAGGCCTTCCTTCAATCTGCGCAATCGGAAATGCAGACTATTGCGTCATCGGCGATGCTCGGCGGCACTCGTTTTTCTTCGCGCGCATCCGCAAACAGGAATTGATTGAGGGCCCTAGTTTGTTTACCGAAGACGCACTAAAGAAAAAAATCGAAGTCCTGGATGACAGCGTGGCGATCTTTTGCTCGGAGTCGCTGCCGCAGTTTCCAAAAGCGGTGATTCGGTATCCTTCAGCGGAAATGCTCGCGCGCCTTGCTCGAGATTCAGATCGCAGGTGTAAATTGCCACCACTCGAACCGATTTATTTGCGGGAACCGCACATTACATTGCCAAAGGCTCAAAGAGTGGCTTCATGACGACAGAAACTTACCGATGCTGGGCTGAAATTGATCAAAGCGCTTTGCGGCACAATGCAGGCGTGGTGCGCGAGAATATTGGATCGGCCGAGCTTCTTGCCGTTGTCAAAGCGGATGCTTACGGACATGGCCTGATTGGCGTCGCCCAAGCACTGGCAAACGAGGCCCAGTTATTTGGCGTCGCAAATCTGGAGGAGGCGATCCAACTCCGGGCTAGGCTGCCTCATTCAATCATCGTTCTCGGTCCCGGGCTTCCGGAAGAAAGATCGACAATTGCCGAGCGCGGTTTCATCCCAACGGTTTCCACTTTTGAGGAAGCACAAGAATTCAGTCGCCTTGTTCCTGACAAAGTGATCGCGATCGCTTTCAAAATCGACACAGGAATGGGACGAATGGGCGTTCCGGAAGCCGATGCCCTGGCACTTTTCAAACAAATTGTTGCGTTGCCAAATATCAAAATCCACAGCGTCTCAACCCACCTTCCAGTTTCGAACGAGGATGCGGAATACACGCGCGACGAGCTTCTGCGCTTCGGACGAGATGTGAAACAACTTCGCGCCGAAGTTCCCGGCGATTACAAGGTGCACGTATTGCAAAGCGCCGGCGTACTGGCGTTTCACGAAGAGATTTTCGACATCGTGCGCGCCGGCATCGTGCTCTACGGGATTTCGCCCCTTCCGGAGTTTCAAAAACTTCTCAAACCGGTGATGACCTGGAAAACGAGAATTGCGCTCGTGCGGGATATGCCCAAGGGAAGTTCCATCAGTTACGGCCGGACGTTCATCACTCCGCGAAAAATGCGGATTGCGACGTTGTCGGCTGGTTACGCCGACGGGTATCCGCGACATCTTTCCAATCGGGATGCTGCGGTTTTGGTTCGCGGTCAACGATGCCCGCTACTTGGTCGCGTGACGATGGATTTGATGATGATTGATGTGAGCAAGATCGGCAATGTGCGAGTGGGGGAGGAAGTGGTTCTAATGGGACGAGATGGAAACGAGGAAATTTCGTGCGCTGAACTGGCCGAGCGCGCCGGTACGATCACATGGGAAATTATTACCCGAATTGGCAGCCGTGTCCGGCGCGTTTATGTTTGATTGGCGATGTTTCAGATCATCTTCAACGAGTTGAGCGCAGCAGAGATATCGGCACTGCCGAAAAAATTGCAGCTCGACCTGC
This sequence comes from Verrucomicrobiota bacterium, assembly GCA_003219355.1. Lineage (GTDB taxonomy): Bacteria > Verrucomicrobiota > Verrucomicrobiia > Chthoniobacterales > UBA10450 > Udaeobacter. The sequence continues at coordinate 3,896 of QHOQ01000154.1, read as the reverse complement.
TAGCCGAGTTTCAAATCTTGCCAGAGGACCTCGATCATCTCGATTCGAAACGGTTCGGCGTAATTGAGCGCGAAGGAAAAAAGTTATATCGCTATCGGGCCAAAGATTACCGAATTTATTTTGAGAAACGAGAAGAGGGGATCACCGTCCATCGCGTCCTGCATAAGAACACGTTCCGCGATTTTCTTTTCCGCACCAAACTCCCGGTCTCGGAAGACGCGCAACTGGGCGAAACTCGTGAGTTTTGGAAGCTAATCGAGCAAGGCGAGCGAACGCGAAAGGCGTAGCCTCAGCTTCGCCCGAAAGCTAAAAATTGTAGGGCGTTTCTGTGAAACGCCGTGGCGTATGAACAAAAGACGCCCTACAGCTATTTCATCAAGAGCACCGAGCGACTGCGCTTGATTTCACGCGTGATTCTCCGGTGAAGATGCGCGGGCATGCCGGTAACGCGGCGGGGGAGGATCTTGCCGCTCTCAGTGACGAATTTTTTCAGCAAGTCCGGATTCTTGTAATCGATCGCCTCGATGGCGATGTCGATCCTGCGGCGCGGCATCGTGCGATTGGCGCGGCGGAAAGCGGAACGGCGTTTGGCAGTTTTGGGTTGCATCGATGATTACTTCGTTTCGCGATGGAGCGTGTGCCGTTTGAGAAAAGGATTGTACTTCTTCTTTTCGAGCCGATTAGGAGTCCGCGGGCTTTTCTTGTTCCGCGTGGTCATGTAACGCGAGACTGGTTTGCCCAGCGCTTTTGCCTCGGTGCATTCGAGAGTGATAATTTCCTGCGCCATTCGGATTATTCTTTCGTCTCGGCTGGCGCGGCTTCTTCTTCCTCGGCCTCGCCGCGTTCCTCATCAGTTAAGCCGAACAGCGAGGTCACCGATTGGCGGACGCGCGAAGCTTTGTTCTGTTTCTCGAGCTGTGATTGGCATTGGACGGTGAAACGTGCGAACGGGATTGCTTCGAGCCGTGCCCGGGGGATAGGTTTACCGGACATCTCGCACTTTCCGTAGGCCCCAAGTTCGATTCGTTTGAGCGCCTGATCAATTTCGTAAAGCGCGTCTTGTTCCTGCGAAAGCAAGCTCAACGCGAAGTCGCGATCGTAGGCATCCGAGCCGGCATCGGCCTGGTGCATTCCAAAAGCCGAAGCCTCGCTGCCTTCAGCGCGCGAGCGAAGAGTGTCCTGGGCAACACCGGCCATGGAATCGACCATGGCGTCGCGGAGTTGAAGCAACTTCTCCTTCTGCTTGCGGGTGAATGGATCGAGCCTGCGCTCGCGATGGTTCGAGCCAAATAAAGCGGCCGGCGAGCCGGTGATGGCTTTTCTGGACTTCGAAACCTTCGGCAAACGTTTGATCGCCTTGGTCGAGACGCGTACGGCCTTTTTTGAGGCCGATCTTTTAGCAGACACTCTATGCGCCGGCTTGGAGGCCTTGCGCGCTGGCCGCGCTTTACGGGCGGCTGATTTCTTCGCAGAACTCTTCTTTTTCTTTGGTTTTGCCATAGCGTGAAAGGCGCCTTTTACGGGGGCGCCGGAAAAACGGAGGCTTAATTAAGAACATTTCAACCGGTGCGCAAGCGGAGATTTGCCCCAAAGATCGCGGACTGTTTTTCGCCGCTTTTGTCGATCCTAGGAGCTGGCACTCGAGTAATGCCGCAGAGCAAAGCGCCAGAAAACGCGTGATAACCAGAAGATGACCGTGGAGGCTATGACCAGGTGCAACATGAGCTGACCTGGTTGTCCGAAGGACTTTATCAGCAGCCGGGCGGGAATATTCGCAATAATCACGACCGGAATAATCCAACCGAAAATAAAGCGAAAGAGTCGCGGAAAAATCGCGTCAGGATAGCGAGCGATATTGAGAAAATTAAAATATCCGTAGACGAGTCCCTGAGCGCGAACGATCCAAAAACTCACGGCCGCCAAGCCAAGCATGATTGAGTAATGCACGGCGACGCCAAATATCAGCGCGACCAGATAAAGGAGGATCGATAGCGCGTTTGGTACGATACTGAGCCGAGCCAGGGACACACAGACCACCACGCCCCCAAGCGCGGCGTTGATCATGCTATCGAGGCCGAATTGTTTCGTGGAAACGGCAAACTGACTGTCGATCGGTAACACGAGCAGCGAATCGAGTTTTCCGGTGCGGACCAGCTCCGGAATATTGGCGATGTTGACGAAAAAAAAACCCTGGAAAATTTGGGCGATCATTTGGTGGGTGCCGATGAGCAGTACCACTTCCCACTTCGTCCAATCTCCGATGTGATCTACTTGCCCAAAGATGATGCTGAAGAAAACGATTTGTCCGCAGAACCAAAGGACCTCGACGATCATCCATAGGAGGAAGTTTGCCTTGAAGCTCATCTCCCGAATGAGCGAGTTTCGCAGCATAATGGAGTAGATTTCGATGTAACGGCGCATTAGCTCTTCCTGTCATTTATCCTATAGGTGCATCAATCAGCACGCGCATGAAACGTTTTTTCCCCTGGCTCATCATTATCGTTGGTCTGTTAGTTATCGCGTTTGCCATCCGGCAATGTCGGCAGCGAGGAGCCGCAAATTATCAGACCGCAATGGTGGCGCGCGGCCCGATTACTCAGGCGGTAACCGCGACGGGCACGCTCAACCCCGTAGTCACGGTGCAGGTCGGCAGCCAGGTTTCGGGGAACATCGCCAAATTATTTGCGGATTTTAATTCGCAGGAGAAAGCGGGAGAGGTCGTAGCGCAGATCGATCCAGCAATATTTCAAGCCACAGTCACTCAAGCAGAGGGCGATGTGGCCAGCGCGAAGGCTGCGCTTGAACTTGCCAAAGTTACGGCATCGCGCACGCAGGAGTTGTTCGCCCGGAAAACGTCCTCGCAAGCCGACGTCGATCAAGCGATGGCAGCCCTCCATCAAGCCGAAGCCAATGTGAAGATCAAACAAGGCGCGCTCGATAAGGCGAAAGCCGATCTCGACCATTGCACGATCACATCGCCTATCGATGGAGTGGTGATTTCGCGTAGTGTCGATGTTGGCCAAACGGTTGCAGCAAGTTTACAGGCGCCAGTCATCTTCGCGATCGCGAATGATTTAACAAAAATGCAGATCGATTCGAATGTGGCGGAAGCCGATGTCGGCGTCGTCAAAATTGATCAGAATGTCGATTTTACAGTGGACGCTTTTCCGATGCAGACGTTTCACGGAAAGGTTGTCCAGGTGCGCAACGCGCCAATCACTGTGCAAAACGTCGTGACCTACGACACCGTCATCGGGGTGAGCAATCCGGACTTGAAATTGAAACCGGGAATGACGGCGAACGTTTCAATCGTCGTCGCGCATCGGGATGACGTCTTGCAGATCAAAAATGCGGCGCTGCGCTATCGCCCGCCGGATGCCACGCCGATTGAGACGAGACGAACGAGTGCGACCCGCGGAGGACAGCCTGGCGGCGCACGGAGCAGCGCGCAAGAAGGGCGCGCTGACCGAACCGTTTATGTGTTGCCAGGTGGCACCAGCCGCCCGCAGCCAGCGCAGATTAAAACTGAGATCAGCGACGGGATTATGACCGAAGTGCTCGATGGCCTGAAAGAAGGCGATCGCGTTGTGACCGCGGAACTAACTTCAACCACCGCCGCGCCGTCGCCTCCGACAAATCCGTTCGGTGGCGGCCCGCGCCGCTTCTGATCTTCGGATGGAAACACCCGCTCCGGAAAGATCGATAGGAAACAACGGCGAAGTCGTCAGGCTAGTCGATGTCCACAAAACATATCGCACTGGAGAAATGGAAGTGCACGCCGTGCGCGGCGTTTCTCTTGAGATTGGGCGTGGCGAATTCGTGGCGCTGATGGGTGCGAGCGGTTCCGGGAAATCCACGCTGATGAATCTTCTCGGTTGTCTCGATCGACCGACTTC
>QHOQ01000153.1:6388-8194 GCA_003219355.1 Verrucomicrobiota bacterium | reverse complement strand
CTCGCCCCGGTAACGATTGAATCGAATGTTTGCATCAGTCAGCGTGCTTATCTTTGCACAGGCAGCCACGATTTTCGACGGGAAGATTTCAAACTACGAGTCGCACCGATTACTGTTCGCGAAGGCGTTTGGATCGCTGCCGCGTGTTTCATCGCACCGGGTGTCGAGATCGGCGCTGGCGCCATTGTTTCAGCAGGCAGCGTCGTATTTACAAACGTCGCGCCGAAGGCGTTTGTGCGCGGAAATCCGGCCGCGGTCGTTTCTGAAATGAGGAAGAACGAGGTTGAAGGAGAAAGACCCGCCACACCTAACGAGTCGCGAGTGGCAAAAAAGTTTCGCGATATTTAAAGCTCACCCCGCGGCAGCCCCAGCGAGCATCGAAATCTAAAATGGTGAAAATTGAAATGAGAGATTGCGCTTTCAGTTCTTTTCCGATCGTGGTGAAGATCATCAGCAGGTCCATCGATTCCCTGACTGATTCGATTAGCATTTTGATGAAGGAGTTGAAACCAAACAAACGCATCCTCCTAAGCGGGATATTCGCGGCTGCCGTGACGGTGGCTGCGCGACTGGTACAATTCGAGGGCTCGTGGTGGCGGTGTTCACGATCGACATCGCCGATTCGCGACGGTGGCTCTCGTGTCCGATGAAAGCCGCGGGCCGAGTCGAGAAGGTGGCGCTCTCGGAAGATGATGCACGGGCGCTCCGCCGCTTCGAGTGGCTGCTGGTTGTGCTGGTTGTGTTGCTGGTGGCAGCGCACGGCCGCGATCTTGCCTGGCCGTTCGTCGGCTGGCCGATGTATGCCCGAAGCTTTCCGCCGCCGCCACGTCGGGTCTCGGAGACCGAGCTGCGCCTCGTGAGCCGCGATGGTCAGGTCACGCACCTGCTTCCCGCTCGGCTGTTCACGCACGTGGAGATAGAGCTTGCCCGTCGCGTCGTCGAGCAAGCGTTCGTCCAGCAGCCGGGCGGGGAGGAGTATCGCGCCGCGTTGTTCCGGAAGCTGGGACCGCTGCTGGCGAAACGGGACGTGGTCGAAATCCAAGGTTGGACGCTGTCGTGGACGACCGATCCCACAGCCGTCCCAGCCTTCAATTTCGCGGCGCCCGACGAGGAGATCCTGCTGGGCAGGATACGCGTCCCAGGCGACCGTCGCAGCGCGCAGGCTACCCTGCGGAGTCGCTGATGGTAGCTGCGATTCGCAGGGTCGGGGATTGTGCGCGAGGATGGCTGACCGCTCCAGAGGCGCGCATCGCGGGGCGTATGGGTTTGTTTCGCGTGATCTACGCTGTCTTCTACCTCTGGCACCTCAGCTGGGTGGACAGCGCTACCCTCGGTCTGCTCCCAGACGCCGTCTGGCAGCCTGTCTATTTACTACGAGTCGTGCCGCTGCGCCCGCCGAGCGCGCTGCCTGGCATGCTCGAATCGTGTCTGGTCGCGGCCCTCGTTGTGCTGCTGGCGGGCTTGTGGGTGCGGCCGGTCACGCTGGCAGTGCTGGTGCTTGGAATGCTTGTCGAGGCTTTCCACCAGAGCTTTGGTAAGGTCGAGCACGCGAGCGTCTTTCTGGTCTTCTACCTACCGCTGTTCATGCTGGGTTCCGAGTGGGGCCGAACGTGGTCGCTGGATGCCCTGCTGGCGCGGCGCGCGGGACGGGCGACGACGAGTCCCTCCGATGACTCGTGGCGTCTCGCGCTGCCGATGCGCGGCGTGCTGCTCATGTTGGTCCTGCTCTTCTTCAGCGCGGTGTTGGCCAAGGACGTGTTCGGCGATTGGCTCACGGCACCCGATCTGGTCACCAATCTGCTGTTG
>QHOQ01000153.1:0-6256 GCA_003219355.1 Verrucomicrobiota bacterium | reverse complement strand
GCTCGTCCTGTTGGGCGGTCAGGTGCGCGCCGCGTATCTGGCCGCGGCGCTGATCTTCCACGCGCTCAACGCGCTGCTGCTGATCGTAACCTTCACCCCGATCCTGATCGTGTACGCATTGTTCGTCGACTGGCAGAAGGCCGTAGCAAGGGTCGTGCCCCGTATGCGATGGCTTGGCGACTTCTTGGAAGCTGTGCCGGCTGGGGTGTTGACCGCCGGAGTGCTCGGCCTTGCCGCGCTGGCAGGCTGGTGGTGGAACCTCACCCCCACCTTGCGCACGACTCTGCAGCTCGGCGGCTGGCTCGACTCGCGCACCATCTGGCTACCGGTGCTGCCCCTGGCCCTGGTGTGGTGGCTGCGAGCGAGCTTGGCGTTGCTGGACGCCGGCAGGCGTAGCGCCACGGGCGGGGCAGGGCGATGATGTACCGGGTGGATACTCGGGCGCGGGCGGGCGATCGATACGATCGAAAAGGCCGCGTCGGATCAGTTGCTTGGACGCCTCGCAAAGATGCCGCCAGAGCCGCGAAACAAAAGCCCAGCTTCTTACTGCCTCTACTACTAGGATACGTGGATGCGTAAGGCTATCAAATTCTTTATTGCGAAGGCAGTTCCGATGTATCTCATCCAGCAAGTCGCCAACGAGGTCCGGCTTGCCATCAGACGCATGCTGAGTGCTCATTCAGTACGGCGAAAACTGATTTCACAAAGGGGCGGCCGGGTGAACATCGGTTGCGGCGACCATCCGACCCAGGGCTGGATCAATCTCGATGTCATTTCCCATCCAGGCGTCTACTTTTGGGACTGCCGGTCAGGCTTGCCGTTTTCCGATGACACTGTCGCCGCCATTTACTCGGAGCATTTTTTCGAGCATCTCGATCTCGAAAGCGAGGCGCGCCCATTTCTTCGCGAATGCTTGCGGTGTCTCCAGTCTGGAGGCGTTCTGCGCATTGTGGTGCCCGATGCTGGAGCATATCTGCGAGCCTATAGCGGCCCATGGGAGACGTTGGCGAAAATGCGGCCACTGGATTGCACCGCGAATGGATGGCGCGACATGTGCCTGGGTGATGTCTATCAAACCAAGATGCAGTTCATGAATGCGATTTTCCGCCAGGGATACGAGCATAAATATGCTTATGACGACGAAACCTTGATTTTGACCATACGTGAAGCCGGTTTTCGCAATGTGGTCGCACAGCGGTTTGCCATATCACTAGATCCGAAAATGGCACCCGACCGCAAGGATCGACGGACGGAAAGTCTTTATGTCGAAGCAGTCAAAAGCTAATATGACAATCTCAACGGGGAGAGTTTGCGGCGGATACGGCGTATGATGCGAGGCCCGGCCAACGCAGCAGCGCGGATGTAGAGGCCGCTTGCGAGCAGGCGCTTTACTCCGACATCATTCATCCAGGGAAAGTTGTCCCGTGTCGCGCATACAATCGCCTCCTCGTCCAAAGTGCCGTCCCGCTGAGATTGGGCAATGAGATGTCCAAGGAGCGTGTCGGTAGGAATCTCCCCGCTGTAAGCGCTCGCCCAAAAATGGAAAATGCGTGCTCGACCGCGCAGCATCACTGTGGAGTAGGCGGACCAGTTATCTCGATCGGGAAGGATTGCGACCGTAGCAAACCCCGCGGCGATCACACTGTTACAAGACAGCTGATCTTGCGGGATGCCTAATGAGAGCGTCTGCTGCCAGCGCCGATGCCACTCAGCATAGAAGGCGTGTGCGGCCGGAGTGTCCCGAACGAAGATCACGCCAGTGTTGAAGTAGCGATTCGGCAGGAATTCCCAGCCTAGTTTTGCGCGCACCTTTTCCATATTAGGAAGTGCGTCCAGTGGTATACCGCGCTTGTTCCAGTCGCGAGCTACCGCCAGATCGGCTTCGTTAGGCCATCCATGATCTAGCGGTCGCACCGCGATGGCGTCATTGTCGAGATATACGTAGTCGCCCTTCACCAGTTGTCTCAGAACCGTCCGGAGACTCCGGCTGCTGACGATCGGGTCGTCACTGCCTGTCGGCTGCGCGATGATTTCACTCACGATATTGCCTAGAGCGTGGTTATCGTGGTTGATAGCGCTTGCCGTTGACTCGTCCGTTACAAGGATAGTTCGTGCTTGCGGATGAAGTCGGCGAACTGCAAGAGCGGCGACCGCTGCCATATCAGCGTAGGGTCCCAGCTCCTTGGCTACGAGGACGAAGCAGATCGTCGGCAACTGTTTCCTACTGCTGTTTCTTTTCATCGCGCGATCCCGGCGGCCAGAAGCCCAGTAGTTTTTAGACACTTCAGCGATGGAAGGCTCGGACAAGGCTATCGCCAGATGATCGTAAATAGCTCATTGTTCGATCCTCTCTGAGGCGTCGAATCGGCATTTCCCAGGGTCGCTTCTTGGTAGAGCTTTTTGATTTTCCTAACTCCCTCATCGCTGTACCAGCCATTGAAAAGCAGGATGTCGCCATTCCGGACGGCGTTTACCAAGGCATCGTGATCCTCGGGTCGATCGCCGTCAGGCGCCATTAGTACACTAAATGCTTTTGGATAGACCGTTCGTGCGCCAACCGGCGTGGAGGTCACCTTGTGGTGCACATAGGAATTAAGCGGTGCGGAGTATGCAAAGTAACGCATCGACTCGTTTTCGGGAATCAGCAGCACATCGGGATGCGCGTCGGCGACAGCCTTGAAAACATCAGGGTTGAGAGAATCATTTGTAACCCTGACCGTTGAATCGATGTAAAAGAGCGTGCAGCCCCACCGCTTTTTGGCATAAGCGAGCTTGTCTTTGAGAACCTGTGCGGCGTGATGGTCATCGGCCGCGTCATGCACCGGCTTGCCATCCACCATCGTGATCTGCTGCGGGCGAAGGCACACTCCCACTTTAAGTCCTGCTCGACGAAACTTCTCGAAATATTCGTCGATGGCGGTTATTCCCCGATCGTCCTTAAACTCAGTTTCGGGCGCGAGAACTGGGGTAAGGCGCGGGTCGCCGTAATAGCACGATGCCAAAAACTCCTGCCCTTCAGGGTCCCATGTGATCACTCCCTGAGCGTTCGCGTCCCGTAATACCTTGATGCTGTCATCAGCCAGCTTGAGTAGCGCGGTGCGAAAGGCGCCCCTGCCTAGGTCGGTTGTAATGTCGATCTTGCCTTCGTTCATGATCCAGCGGCGCGGATTGGTGGGTACATTAATTCCCGAGCTGGCTAGGAAGATCGCGCCGATGGGGCGTCGGTCGTTCCAGTTTATTTGGAAGGGATACTTCTTCGCGTAACGCTCCAGGACGTCGCGAGATAGATCTTGCACGCGCGAACCTGCCGGCCCGAAGCGCAGCGAAACGTTGAACGTCTTGTTAATGCCCGGCTTAATATCATGGCAAGTGATCATGAACGGAAAGCTTGTGTTGGTCGGGGGATTCGTCGAATGCGACACGTCTACGGAGCATTCCAGGTCATCGCTGCAAAAGTTGAGCGCGCCGGTGCCGTAATCCACTCGGACAATCGGCACAACAAACTGTGGATCGGCAATCGAAGGAACCGAGGGATATTGGTGTAAGGAGCTCGCGGTGTCCTTGAAGCCGAAGCCAAACATGCCCGCCTCAAGCGTGCCACCTCCCCGAACGCTGGGGAAATTTAGTTCCATCAAACGGAGAGAGAGCTCATCGATTTCTTTCGCATCCGCATTCGAAACCTCAATTCGCATTGTGATTTTGTCGCCTTGTTTGCCGTAGGCGCACGAGACGCGTCCCCATCGATAAGCCAGTTCGATTGAGTTTGTCTGTTTGTTTGCCGTTGTGGCCGGTGACCGAGTACGAGGCAGAAGCAAATCAAGCGCCGCGCGAAAAACAGATTTGCTCGGCTGCAACTCTCCGCTCTGAGGTGAGCGAAGGAGCGATTGGCCGTTGAACGAGAGTGACTCGAGGCCGCGAGGCCCAACCACGAAATTCAAACCTTGTTTAGGCGCGGGAGATTGGAGGGCGGGTGACGCCGTGGCCACGTCGCTTTGTGATTGCCCATTCGCCCGGTTTGCCCCAGCGAAAATGCCAAAAGCAAAAAGGAAAAAAGAATAATGAGTGATGAGTGACAAGTGGTTAGTGAATGTTGTACGCCATTCGAGTCCTGGCAGTAAGAGAATTAATTCGATCCTAGACAATAGCCCAGCGTTTTAACGCTGGATCGACCTCGTTTGACGAATTCTTCCGTCCCTGCTGGACTGATTCCATTGCGAACCCAGTTTACCCAGCGTTAAAACGCTGGGCTATTGTCTTTGCACTCACGGCCGATTCGTTCCTCTAGTGGTCCCGTATTCTGGTTGTTTTCTTTGCCTCCGTCTGAGCGCCAAGGATGCTAACGGCAAGGGAAATGCTTGCCCGCCTGGCAGGATTGCACAGATAAACTCCGGTATTGCTCTTAATTCGGCTTTCAAGTCAGCTTCACGATGATGGATAGATCGAACCAGGTTTTTTTGTTTCTATCTCATTCTGTATCAGCCGAGGTCGTTAGGGAATATGGGAATATCCGGAGGGCGATTGCAGGGATGGGGAATTCATTTTTTCTGTATCATGACAGATACAACGAGGCCCCGCCTGGCTTGCCAAGGCATGAGCTTTATCTGTTCTCAAACGAAAGCTTATCTAAGCTGAATTATCCTAGGATCGGACCATCGCTTGTGCATGGACATGTTGGCTTCCCGTTGCTGCAATTCTTCCGTGACCACCCTGACTTCGATTACTATTGGGTAATTGAATATGACGTAAGATTTTCTGGCGATTGGCATTTCTTTTTCGACTCCTTCAAAGATACAAATCAAGATTTTTTGACTTGCCATGTTCGTGATCACGCCAATGAGCCGGATTGGTCGTGGTGGTCGCTACATCATCCGCGCAAGTCGATTCCGCTTTCTGAACGTCTCCGTTGTTTCTGTCCGATTTATCGCCTATCGAACGCATCGTTGTCTTTTTTGCATCAGTCCTTAAGCGATGGATGGTGCGGACACAATGAGGTTCTATGGCCGACATTGCTACATCATAACGGCTTTACAATAATAGATATTGGCGGGAAAGGCAGATTTACTCCTCTAGGCATGAAGGATAACTTTTATACGGAAGCTGAATCGAACAGAGACGGCGCGCTCGAATGCGGGACCATGAGATATCGACCCTCCTTCTGGAGAGTTGGCCAAGAGAAAAACAAGCTATATCATCCCGTCAAACCTCTGTCTTTTGTAATGCGTGAGAAATTCAATAGCCAGAAATGCCAACGGTGGTTGCTGGGACGTTTGGCCAGGCGAATACGGGACCGGTTCTTGCCTCGACTTTGACGAGACTCGCCATCATCCGCGTGACCATCTGCGATTTGCCGACGACGTCGCTTGGTCCCCATGGTGTCACCGCATCGCTGATTAAGTCAACGCCGCGAAAATTCGTCGCAGCAGCCAATAAATCGGTCTCAACGCGTGCCAAAGTGACGTCGCCGCGAGACTTTGCCGGACCCGCCTGTAAGTGCGATTTCCCAACGTCCGCCAAAGTGACCGCGTTCGAGCTGCGGAGCGCCAGGCCGTGACTTCGCCGCTTAACGACCCGTGAAATTCGAAAACTAGGTAGCGGGCCGTCGCGAAACCCGGGTTTTTCATGTCGTGCATTTCGCCTGCCGGAAAATAAACCACACCATGCCGTTCAATGCGGCGACCCATTGTTTCCACGCTGCCTGAGAGCACGACGATCGCTACATCATGAGTATCTGCGTGGGTCGCATAGCCAGCATCAGGTTGGAGTTCGGTCAAATGTACTTGCAGTTTCGTTAGGTAGTGAGTGGGCCCTTCAAACATGAGCTGAGTGGCGAACGGCGCATTGCCGATTTGCCGGATATCTTCCGTTCTACTGATCGTTGTTTCGAACGGCGCTTCCGTTTCCTGGGGTGGGCCCGTCCATTTAAACATTAGATATGTAATCGGCTTGGCGGTAGCGTTGCGGATGGTGTGAAATTGAAAAGCCGGATAATAAACGAATGCTCCGGCGCCCAATTGCTCACAGCGTGCATTAAGCCCAGTGTCGTTTAGCGCGATCACAAGCTCGGCTTCCCCATCCAGGACAACGAGAATCTCCTCCTCACGGTGCGCGTGCGGCGGATGGGGTGAATGCCCTGGGCTGAGCACCGAAACGTGCGCGCCCATAGTCGAAAGGTTCGTCGTCGCGCCGGCGAAAAGATAGTGCGGGTGCCAGCGCCTAACACGATCCTCCGGAAGCGGAAGCTTGAGTGGATGAAATT
>QHOQ01000076.1 GCA_003219355.1 Verrucomicrobiota bacterium | reverse complement strand
TGAAATTTTGCATTCAGAACGTTGTGCGGAATTTTCTCGCGCTTCAGCATTCGGCTAAGCAATTCGGAAGCTTCTACGCTGACCGTACCGACGAGCACCGGCTGTTCTCTGGTGTGGCAGTCTCTAATCTCATTGATCACCGCGTTGTATTTTTCGCGGCGCGTTTTGTAGATGCGATCATTGTGATCCTTGCGCGCCACTGGCCGGTTGGTGGGAATGACGTTGACATCGAGTTTGTAAATATCGTGAAACTCCGCCGCTTCCGTCTCGGCAGTACCAGTCATGCCGGCGAGCTTTTGGTATAGCCGGAAATAATTTTGAATCGTAATTGTCGCCAGGGTTTGCGTTTCGCGATCGATTTGCACGCCCTCCTTGGCCTCAACGGCCTGATGCAACCCATCGCTCCAACGGCGTCCCGGCATTTTGCGGCCGGTGA
>QHOQ01000075.1 GCA_003219355.1 Verrucomicrobiota bacterium | reverse complement strand
ACGGATCGAGGTCGATCTCGGTAAATTCGTTGATCAAATCCGGGAGCACGAACGCATTCGGATCGTCTGGATTAAGAAAATTGCGGCCCTGCTCAGACAAATCAGCCTCGTTCGATTTCTCGTCGATGGTGAAGAAGAGTTCTTCCTTAAGCGCGAACAGCTCCTCTTTGCGGGTGTCTTGATAAAAGGAAAGCTCCGCTTTATCCACCGCACGGCGCTTGTCAGGATCTTCCATCATACGCAAGAGCTGTTTGTTGCGCGGCTGCCCGAGCTTCACTTTGAACATCAGCCGGCCACCCGTCTCTACGTCACCCTGCTCGAACTTCTCGATCGCTTCGCTCGCCAGCCGGTTACAGAGCATGTTTTGCTTGCGAACAAGCTGCTCAATAAGCGGCTTCCATTTGTCGTACTGATGCGTCGAGATCGTCGCCGGGCCGCTGATGATGAGCGGTGTGCGCGCTTCGTCGATCAGGATGGAATCGACTTCATCGACAATCGCGTAATAATAGCCGCGCTGCACCTGCTGTTCGCGCGTCGTTGCCATGCCATTGTCGCGGAGATAATCGAACCCGAACTCGCTGTTCGTCCCGTAAGTAATGTCCATTGCGTACTGTTCGCGACGCAAGTCAGGTTCCTGATCGTGTTGAATGCAGCCAACCGTCAGCCCAAGGAAATCGTAGAGCCGACCCATCCATTCCGCGTCACGTCGCGCGAGATAGTCGTTGACCGTGACCAGATGGACGCCGCGCCCGGTGAGCGCATTGAGATAAAGCGGCAGCGTCGCGACGAGGGTTTTGCCTTCTCCGGTTGCCATCTCGGCGATCCGGCCGCGATGCAAAACAATACCGCCCAGTAGTTGCACGTCGAAGTGCACCATATCCCACTTCATCGGCTGATCGCAGACCATGAAAGTATCTTGTCGATCTTTCAGCCGGCGGGCCGCGTTCTTCACCACCGCAAACGCTTCCGGTAAGATTTCATCAAGCCGCTTCCACTGGTCCTCGAGCTCCGGAATCTGAGCGAGTTCCTCCTTCCAGATTGCGGTCTTGGCCCGCAATGCCTCATCTGACAAGCTCTTGAACCGTTCATCGAACTCGTTAGTCCGGTGCACAATCGGCATCAGGCGCTTGAGCTCGCGCTGATTCTTCGACCCCAGTATCTTCTTTAAAATCCAGCCAACCATTTCGTCGTCAATATCGACGAGATTCGGTCATTTGTCATTCCGAGCGCCCCTCTTGTCATGCCGGGCAGAAGCCTGCCCAAAGCAAGGTCGAAAGCATCGAGACATCGCGCGCTGTTGGAAAAGGGCAAGCAACTGCTAGTATCGCCGCATGAAGAAGATCATTTCGACTAATGAGGCTCCTGCTGCCGTTGGTCCTTATTCGCAAGCTGTGCGGGTTGGATCGACAATCTATTGCGCAGGCCAAATTCCGCTCGATCCGAAAAGCGGGCAGATCGTTCCCGGCGACATCGGCGCACAAACACGGCGGGTCCTTGAAAATATTACCGCGGTCTTAAAGGCCGAGGGGCTGAGTTTTCAGAACATTGTTAAAACCACAATTTTTCTCACCGATCTGGCTGACTTTCAAACTGTGAACGAGATCTACGCGTCGTATTTCAAACAAGCGCCGCCAGCCCGCTCGACTGTGCAAGTCTCCGCTTTGCCGAAAGGTGCACACATCGAAATCGAAGCCATTGCCATGGTGGACCAAGATGTGGCCACTGATGAAGGGACCGTCAGCGATACTTCGGGCTAAGCTCGACATCTTCATGAGCGAAGAATTGCTCGCGCTCTTTCGAAAAACAGGCGCGCTGCTCGATGGGCATTTCGTACTGCGCTCCGGCTTGCATAGCCGGCAATATTTTCAATGCGCGCTGCTTCTCCAGCATACTGAGATTGCTACCAAGGTCTGTGAATGGCTCGCCGAGAAATTGCGCAAATTTGACTGCGACACCGTAATTTCCCCTGCTCTCGGCGGAATCATCGTTGGCCAGGAAATCGGGTGTTCGCTAAACAGACGTCACATTTTTGCAGAAAAAGAGGAAGGTAAACTTGTCTTGCGCCGCGGTTTTCAAATTTCACCAAAGGAAAAATTCATCGTCGTCGAAGATGTCGTCACGCGCGGCGGCCGCGTCCAGGAAACGATCGACATCGTCCGTTCGCACGGCGGTATCGTTACTGCGGTTGGCGTAATAGTCGACCGAAGCGGCGAAGCGAAACCGAACTTTGGTTGCCCATTCGTCAGCTTAATCGAAATGGACGTCGAAACTTTTGCCGCGGACAACCTGCCACCCGATCTGGCGAAAATCCCGGCAGTGAAACCCGGGAGCAAATGACTTGTAGGGCGTTTGACCCGCTCGCTCCTGCTCGCTCGGTCTCTCGACCTGCCCGTCTATGTCGCTCGGCTCCCCGCCGGCTACATTCTGTGAAAGCCGATCTTTAGCGTTTGACGCAAACGTCCTCTAATTCGTTGCGCCCGACACTGGTGCCACAGCAACCTTGACGCTCGAATCGGCGTCCATAATCTCAAACGGAACGCGTCACTCGTCGCCAGGCACAAATCCAGCGTGAATATTTTAGCGGCCTTTTATCGCTCCTCTGTTGGGAAAAAAATGATCGTCGCGATCACTGGCATCATTTTAATTCTTTTTGTTATCGGCCATCTGCTAGGGAACCTGCAAATCTTTCTCGGACCCGATTGGATCAACGGTTACTCCCAGCATCTGCGCGACCTTGGCCCGCTGCTTTGGGCAATTCGAATTTTTCTGTTTGCCGCCGTTTCAATTCACATTTACGCGACGATTCAGCTCGCGATCGAAAATCGGCGGGCTCGACCCGAGCCATACGTCGACAGAAACTACGTGAAAGCAAGCTGGGCATCGCGCCACATGGTCGTCAGCGGATTAGTGGTGCTCGCCTTCATCATTTTTCACCTGCTCCACTTCACCGCACGCAAATTCAACCCGCGATTTCCCCTGCTCAAACTCGACCCGCTAAATCGCTACGATGTTTACTCGATGATGGTTTACGGATTTGAGAATGTTTACGTGTCGATTTTCTACGTAATCGGGCTATTTCTTTTGACCCTGCATCTCACGCACGGTTCGTCGAGTTTTTTCCAATCACTTGGACTGAACGATAGAAAGCTTACGCCTCGTCTCGCGTTGGCCGGCCGCATTTTCGCGTGGCTGCTTTTCGCCGGCTACACGTCCATTCCAATCGCCATTTTGCTCGGCCTGATTAAACCGGCCCAACAATTATGATCGGGACGCTCGACGCCAAGATTCCATCCGGCCCGCTCGCCGAAAAATGGACAAACCACAAAGACCATTCGCGATTGATCAGTCCGAACAACCGCCGGAAATTTGAGATCATAGTCGTCGGCAGCGGCCTCGCGGGCGGATCGGCTGCGGCGACCCTTGGCGAACTCGGCTATCGAGTGAAATGCTTTTGCTACCAGGATTCACCCCGTCGCGCACATTCGATCGCGGCACAAGGTGGAATCAATGCCGCGAAAAATTATCAGAACGACGGCGATAGTGTTTATCGTTTGTTCCACGACACAATTAAAGGCGGCGATTTCCGCTCGCGTGAAGCAAACGTTTACCGGCTCGCCGAAGTAAGCACGAACATCATTGATCAGTGCGTCGCGCAAGGAGTCCCTTTTGCGCGCGAGTATAGCGGCTTGCTCGCGAATCGTTCGTTCGGCGGCGCGCAGGTTTCACGAACCTTTTACGCCCGCGGACAGACCGGTCAGCAGCTTTTACTCGGCTGCTACCAGGCGCTTTGCCGTCAAATTGCCGCGGGCACCGTGCAGATGTTCCCGCAGACCGAGATGCTCGACCTGGTGATCGTCGCTGGACATGCCAAAGGAATTATCGCCCGCAGCCTGCGTTCAGGAAAGATCGAGAAGTATGCGGCCGACGCGGTCGTGCTCGCTACCGGCGGTTACGGAAATGTCTTTTATCTTTCCACCAACGCCCGTGGCTGCAACGTGACCGCCACGTATCGTGCGTTTAAAAAAGGCGCGCTCTTCGCGAATCCCTGTTTCACGCAAATCCATCCGACGTGCATCCCAGTCAGTGGCGAGCATCAATCCAAGTTGACTCTTATGTCCGAATCGCTGCGTAACGACGGACGCGTCTGGGTCCCGAAGCGCAAAGAAGACTGCGCCAAGCCGCCTAACGAGATCCCCGAAAACGAGCGCGATTATTATCTCGAGCGAAAATATCCGAGTTACGGCAATCTTGCGCCGCGGGATATTTCGTCACGCGCAGCCAAGGAAGTTTGCGACGAAGGCCGCGGCATTGGCCCCGGCGGCCGTGGCGTTTATCTCGATTTTGCCGATGCAATCAAACGGCTCGGCGAAAATACAATCCGGGAACGCTACGGAAATTTGTTCGAGGTTTACGAAAAGATAACCGGCGAAGATGCCTACAGAGTACCGATGCGAATTTACCCTGCGGTCCACTACACAATGGGCGGGCTCTGGGTTGATTACGATTTGATGAGCAACGTGCCTGGCCTGTTTGTCATCGGCGAAGCAAACTTTTCCGATCACGGCGCTAATCGGCTCGGTGCCAGCGCCCTTATGCAAGGTTTGGCCGATGGCTATTTCATTCTGCCTTATACTCTGCCAAATTATCTAGCCGGTCAGATTGGGAAACGTCCACCCGCCGATTCTCCGGAATTTCAAAAAGCAGAAGGCGAGGTTCGTGCTCGCGTCAAAAAACTGCTCGATGTCGATGGAAAACGTTCGCTCGATTCGATCCATCGCGAACTCGGACTCTTACTGTGGGACAAATGTGGAATGGCGCGCAATGCCAAAGGGTTGGGTGAAGCACTCCAAAGAATTCCCGAACTGCGAGAAAAGTTCTGGCGCGAAGTTCAGGTTCCCGGTGACGGAGAAGATTTCAATCAATCGCTCGAACGTGCCGGCCGGCTGGCTGATTTTCTTGAGTTTGCCGAGCTGATGTGCACTGATGCGCTCGCGCGCGACGAATCATCCGGCGCACATTTTCGCGAAGAGCACCAAACGCCTGACGGTGAGGCGTTACGCGACGACGGAAACCACGCCGCAGTGTTCGCATGGGAATTTCAGAGCGATAATGGCCATATCGCGCCGCCAAAGGTGCATCGCGAGCCGCTTCATTTCGAAACCGTCCATTTAACCCAGAGAAGTTATAAGTGATAAATTTCATAGGTAGGGCGCGACCGCCGGGCGCGCCGACTAAGTTCCGCAGACGGCTCGACGATCCGTCCCTGCCATTTGTCCAACGATGAACTTCCGCTTGAGAGTCTGGCGTCAGCCGAACGCGAAAGCCGCCGGCAGACTCGTCGATTACGAAGCGCGCGACATTTCGCCGAACACATCGTTTCTCGAAATGCTCGACATCGTGAATGAGAATTTGCTCGCGCGTGCTGAGGAGCCGATCGCGTTCGACTCCGATTGCCGCGAGGGCATTTGCGGCACCTGCTCGCTCACGATCAATGGAGAAGCGCACGGGCCAGATCATCCCGGAGCGGTTTGCGAGCTTTACATGAGAAAGTTTCGCGATGGCGAAACTATCATTATCGAACCATTTCGCGTGAGATCATTTCCGATCATCAAAGACCTGGTGATCGATCGGAGCGCACTGGATAGAATTGTGCAGGCTGGCGGCTTTATTTCCGCGCGCGCCGGTTCCGCCCCGGAAGCGAACTCAATTCCAATTCCAAAGCACGATGCCGATCTTTCCATGGAAGCCGCAGCATGCATCGGCTGCGGCGCATGCGCAGCGGCATGCCCAAATGCGTCGGCCATGCTCTTCACCGCAGCGAAAGTCTCACATCTGTCGCTGGTGCCCCAGGGAAATCCTGAACGCGTCAGGCGCGTTCTGAAAATGGTACACGTGATGGATGCGGAAGGTTTTGGTAACTGCACCAACACTTACGAATGCGAAGCAGTTTGTCCGGCCGAGATCAGCGCCAGTTTCATCGCAAAACTGAATCGTGAATACATGAGGGCGCGTTTACGCGCGAGCGCGGGCGATTAGTGGAGGGAAACGCGCTGTCGGTCCCAAATCTAATCTGCTAAGAAGGCTGTTAGCCCAGTCGGGACGTCATCCCCCTACAGTGTGTGCGCTTGGAACCTCCAAAGTTCGTGATCGAGGTGATCGCCCGCCCGCTTGGCTACAAGATCGACATCCACACCTGGGTGCAAAAGTGCAAAAATCGTCGAGCCCGACCCTGACATTAACGCCACGCCCACCTCTGGTTGACGCAATAACCACATTTTGAGCTGCGCGAGAAAAACAAATTTTTCAAAAACCGGACGTTCGAGATCGTTCACGAAAGTTTGGCCGAGAAATTCCTGAGCCGAGTACGTGATGCTGGGAATTACTTGCGAATCCTGCCAACGCGAGTACGCCCATGCGGTTGGCACGGTAAAATCTGGCTTTAACAGCAGGAGCGACAAGGCCTCCGGCATTTTCGCTGGCGCGACCAGCTCCCCTCGCCCACGACAGAGCGCGGCCGATTCGAAAATGAAAAATGGAACGTCGGATCCGATTGCCGATCCAAGCTTCGCCAATTCATCGCGCGCCAGGTTTGTTTCAAACAGTTGATTGAGCGCGAGCAAAGTGGTTGCCGCGTCGCTACTTCCACCACCCAGCCCCGCACCATGAGGGATTCGCTTCTTCAACTCGATTGAAATCCCGACTTGCAGCTTTGTCGCGCTGAAAAACAGATTGGCCGCGCGAACTACGAGATTCCCATCGCCCATTGGAACTGAGGGATCATCACAGTGAAATTTGATTTCTCTTCCGCTGTCGATCTTGTCAATTTTGATCTCATCGCAGAGCGAAATCGGCGCGATGAGCGTCTCGATTTCGTGAAAACCATCGCTGCGGCGGCCCAAAATCTTCAGGGAGAGATTGATCTTCGCGGGAGCGGAAACGTGCATACCTTGCAACCTGTCCACGAATTTTAGCAGAATTACAGGATGAACTCACAATCCCGACCGGTCATCGCCCGGGACAGATTAATTGTAGCTCTTGACGTTCCGACGCAAACTGAGGCACTCAACCTTGTCCGCGATTTCAGTCCCGAGGTCGCCTTTTTAAAAGTTGGCCTGCAGCTTTACACCGCTGCAGGTCCGGAGATTGTGCGTTCCGTTCTGGCGACGGGCGCTAAAGTTTTTCTGGATTTAAAATTGCACGACATCCCGAATACCGTTGCGCGGACAGTGGAATCCGCCGGTCAACTCGGCGTGCAAATGCTGACGATTCATTTGAGCGGCGGCGCTGAGATGATTCGAGCCACAGTTGCCGCACGCAAAAATAATTTGTCGATCCTGGGGGTAACGGTGTTGACGAGTGCTGACGAACAAACGCTTCGGCAAGTTGGAATCTCAGACAACATTCGTGACCACGTTTTGCGGCTCGCGAAGTTAGGTGTCGATGCCGGAATTGATGGACTGGTTGCGAGTCCGCATGAAGTGAAAATGTTGCGCGCGCAATTTGGCGTGAAGATAAAACTCGTGGTTCCGGGAATTCGCCCAAGCTGGTCGGAAGCGCGCGATCAGAAACGCGTAATGACCCCGCGCGAAGCACTCGAAGCAGGCGCGGATTATCTCGTCATTGGCCGACCGATTATTGCACATCCGCGGCCACGCGAGGCGGTCACCAAAATTTTGAACGAAATCGAAAGCTGACCAGCTTTGCATGCCGATCTTCACCAAACTTGAAATTTACAGGGATGCTACGCCGCGATCGGCGGCGGTAAACATGGCGATCGATGAAGCTTTACTCGAGATGGCAAAGGTTCCATCGCTCCGTTTTTACCAGTGGAAGTCCATTGCTCTTTCATTCGGATATTTTGGAAATTTTGCCGACGTCGCTGGTTATGCGACTAAGCGTGATCTAGTCCGGCGCTGGACCGGCGGTGGGATCGTTTTTCATGGGGATGATCTCACTTACTCAATTATCATCCCGGCGACTGAACCGGCCTTCGGGGAATCGCCGAAGTCGATCTACGAAAAAATACACTGCGCTCTGCGCGATGGTTTGGCTGCGAATGGCGGACGAGTGGAATTGGCAGTGATGGGCGCGGATGCCACACTGCGGCCTCCGCGGACAGCGCATCGCGCCGTCCCTGCCAATGTGTGTTTTGCGAATCCGGTGCGAGCCGACGTGATGGTGAATGGCCGGAAAGTCGCCGGCGCGGCGCAACGGCGCACTCGCGCTGGGTTACTGCATCAAGGCAGCATACAACTTGCCACAGGACGAGTCCGTGTCGCCGCGGCCACCGGCGATGTCGATCTTGGAAATGGTTTCGCGGAACGGTTTGCCACGGAGTTGTCGGACGTGCGCAATGAAAAATCGCTGAGCAACTCCCTGGTGGAGCGCGCGGAGAAAATTGCCGAGCAAAAATACAATACGCAGAACTGGTTGCAGCGGCGTTGAGTTTAGTGTTCCCGGCGCGGGCCACGTACGCTCCACAAAAGCAGAGTCTTCGAACGTGTTGCTTTGACAACACGTAAGCCGCCCCTCTATTCTGCGCCTGTGAAAGCCTTTGCACGCTCGGATCCGAGCCAGACTGGCATTACGGCAACCGCTTCTCCGCTGGGACCGATGGCTCGAGTGGCACTGCTCGTTCAACCGCACCTCGACGAAGTGGAAAGGCGTATCGCACAACAAACCGCAGCTTTCGATCCCGCGATCGAAGGCTATGTGACCTATGCCGTAGGTGGTCGTGGTAAACGGCTGCGGCCACTTCTCGCGCTCCTGGCTGGAGGCGCGACCGGCCAGATCAATTCAGGACATCTCGATCTTGCTGTCATCGTTGAACTAATTCATATCGCCACGCTCGTTCACGACGACATTCTGGATGAGGCCGAGCGTCGCCGGGGGCAGCCGACCGTGAACGCGCGCTGGGGAAATTCGCTCAGTGTTCTTTTGGGCGATTGCCTTTTCGCGCACGCCCTGAACCTCTCCACCAATTTCGAAAACGCGGACATCAGTCGCGCAATTGCGCGGGCGGCGAGGGAAATCTGTTCAGGAGAAATGATCCAAACGCAGCGCCGTTTTGATCTCAAACTCGAAGTCGATGATTATTTGCGGATCGTCGAAAAGAAAACCGGCTCGCTTTTCTCGACCGCCGCCGAATTAGGAGCGAGGATCAGTGAAGCTGATCCACGCGTGATTGAAACATTCAGGAAGTTTGGGATGCGCATCGGCAAGGCCTATCAAATCTATGACGATTGCCTGGATATTGCCGGCACCGAAAGCGCGACCGGCAAAACGCTGGGGACGGACTTGCGCAAAGGTAAATTTACGCTTCCCGTGCTGATTTTTTTGCGCTCGGCTTCCGAATTCGAACGGGAGCGCTATTGCAGTCTGATTCTCGAAGGAAAATGCGAGCAAATGACAGAACTTTTGAGAAATAGCGCGACGAACGGTGCTCTGAATGAATCGATCGCTGCGGGAAGCGATCTTATCCGCGAGGCGCAAACCGGCCTCGATACCATCGCTCAAAATCCGTATGGAGACGCGCTTTTCGCGCTGGGCGGAGCGCTGCGGGAAATGTTTGGTCACCTGCGAGTGTAAATGAAATGTCGAAGGGGCCTTTGTGTCCCGACTTTCAGCAATCTCCCATCGCGGCGCTGAGGCCGCTCCGACGTTCGAATGTCGCAGTTAAAGATCCACCAGATGCCGCGGGAGGAACGGCCACGCGAAAAGCTCGCCGCCCACGGTCCTTCGGCACTCAGCAATCCTGAGCTGATCGCAATCCTTCTTCGTACTGGCGTCGTCGGGGCAAACGCGATCGAAGTTGGGCGCGAACTGCTCGAAAAATACGGTTCTCTCGGAGGATTGAGCCGTTGCTCGGTTGACGAATTGGCAAAGGTCAGGGGGGTTGGTTTCACCAAAGCGGTGCAACTTGCCGCGGCATTTGGGCTGGGGCAGCGGCTCGCCCGGGAAACATGGTCCAAGCAAAAAATCGATTCACCGGAGATTGTGAATGAATTGGTTGGGGCGGAATTGCGAGCGCTGCGTAAGGAATCGTTGCGCGTGATCTTGCTCGATACTCGATATCATCTCATCCGCGTTGAACAAGTTTCGCTGGGGAGTGGGAATGAAAGCATCGCGCACCCGCGCGAGATTTTTCATCCAGCGGTAGTTTCGTCGGCTTATGCTGTGATTGTCGTGCATAATCATCCCTCCGGCGATGCGTCGCCGAGCCAGGCTGATCACAGTCTGACGAGGCGTTTGGCTGAAGCCTCCGAGCTTCTCCAAATTAAACTGCTCGATCACATCATCATTGGCGCGCCCACGGAGGGAGGTCCGGGCTATTTCAGTTTCAAGGAAGCAGGCGTGCTTTGAAGATTCATCCGACGGCGCTTGTCGATCCTCACGCGCGAATCGGAACCGATGTCGAGATCGGTCCGTTCTCGGTAGTCGGACCGCAAGCCGTTATCGGTAACAACACGATCGTACAGTCGCACGTTGTCATTGAGGGAAATGTCACGATTGGCACGGGCAATTTGATTGGACATGGCACAGTTATTGGCGCGGCGCCGCAGGATCTTTCGTTCTCGCCGGGACGAAAAACGAAAGTGGAGATCGGAGACAACAATGTCATTCGCGAATACAGCACGATCCACCGTGGCAATCCGGAGGGCAGCGCCACCAAAATCGGCGACAAAAATTTTCTCATGACAGGCGCTCACGTTGGCCACAATTGCGCGCTCGGGAACAGCGTTGTCATTGCGAATAATTGTTTGTTAGCCGGTCACGTGCGCGTGGACGATGGGGCTTTCCTCGGCGGTGGGTCGACATTTCACCAACACATGCACGTTGGACGTTTGGTGATGGTGCAAGGCAGTTCCGCTTTCGGAAAAGATCTGCCACCGTTTGTCATCGCGGCCGAACGCAACTCTGTTTTTGGAATCAATGTGATTGGGTTGCGGCGTGCCGGTTTCAGCGCGCAAGATCGCGATGAAATCAAAGTCGCCTTCAAATTGCTTTACCTGAGCGGACTGAACATCTCGCAGGCACTAGAGAAAGCTGCTGCGACGGAATTTGGTGCAGCGGCGCGGGAATTCTTTGATTTTGTCGCGAGCGCCAAGAAACGCGGGATTTGCCCGTATAAAACGTTGGAGGGACAGCCTCCATCCCGTCCCTAAATTTTTTGGGCCGGCACGGCGGTCGTCCCTCCATCAGACGAGCGCAAGCAGCGCGAGCATGCGGCCGGTTATACCTTTCTCCACACGGTAGGAATAATAAAGATCGACATGACACGCGGTGCAGATGCCGCTGTCGTGGATTTCTCTCACGCCCAGCGCGCGACATTGACGCACAATTTCGGCCGCGAAATCGACTTCGTAATGTGGCGGACGAATGCAGGGGCTGAGTTGAACGATTAATTCGGCTGGATTCGATCTGAAGCGCTCGACCATTTGCGTGATCGCGTTGGTGACAACCCCGAGGTCGGTGCCTTTGCGTCCGGAATGGACGAGACCGATGGCGGGTGTGTTTTGATCGATTATGTAGACCGCACAGCAGTCGGCAACATGAACGCCGAGCGCGAGCTCGGTCTGATTTGTAATGACGCCGTCACAACCGGCAAAGTGTTTGTCCGATCCTACCGCTGTATCGGCAGTCGCGATCTTGTTTCCGTGAACTTGTTCGGCGGTGAGCAAGGGCCAATCCCCGATCCCAACTGCGCGCCGAATTTCGCGATGCCCTGCGTCGAGCCGGCTTAGCGCTTCGGCTTTGTCGTGCGAGACGTCGATCCCAACGATTCGCTGCGTAAAAATATGGCGACAATTTGGCAGCCCTGCGAGGGCAGCGAAATATTCAACAGGCAGAGGCTGCACGAAATTGATTAACGGGAACAGATGTCTCGATCCATCCCTTCGCTCAGGGCAAGCTTTCGCTCGGCGTGACAACGGATCTACCGCGATATTTTGGACTTTGGTTTTCCCGTGGCGTCGACATCGCTGCCCGTATAGTACGTTTTCGATCGCGTCGCGCGTGGCGTCAGGTTGGCGAACGATTCGGTGTACGTACTCTGCGCACCGGTCACGCGATCGAACTCCGCAAGCGCGGAGTTGTAGCCGAAGAGTGCCTGCAAGCGTGTCGATTGTGCAGTGAGCAGCTGGACCTGGGCGTTAAGCACATCCAACTGAGTTCCTGCGCCTGCATCCAGGCGGGCTTTGGCCAGACGCAGTGCTTCATCGGCTTGCTCTACATTTTTCTCCTGGCTCTGAATCAGTTCGCGGTTCTGCTGTAAATTTGAGTAGGCCTGCTGTACTTCCAGCTCAACCTGACGAACGTCATCGTCATAAGTGATTTTCACCTCCGAAAGGAGTGCCCGCTGTTGTTTGACCCGGCCATAAATCTCGCCGCTGTCCCAAATCGGCACACTGCCCGTCACCTCCGCGATCCAACCTTTCGAAATATCATGCCAACTCGAGTTGGTTGGCGAGCTGACCCATTCGCCGCCCCCGGTTGTGTTGATGGTTGGAAGAAACTGACCCAGTGCCACGTGCACTTGTTCGATCTGGTTCAAGACGTTTGCCCGCGCCTGTTTGAGAAACGGGCGCCGCTGCTTCCCGAGCTCAATCGCATCGACCAGCGCGATGGTACGCGGGATGTAGGGCATTTCACCAACAACTTCGAGCGGAGGATTTTCGCCGCGCAGCGGGTTAAAATCGAGCCCGATGGTCTTGGCTAGGACAAGCTTCGATATTCGATAGTTGTTTTGCGCAGTGATCAGTTGCGGAATCTGATTATAGAGGGCGACTTCCGCTTGCAGCACGTTGAAACGCGGAACTGTTCCCGCCTCGAAGCGGTTCTGCTGGTCTTTCAGCTGGCTCTCCAAAAGGTGCACTGATTGCTCCTGCACACCAATCAGCGCCTTATTGACTACGATCTGATAGAATTGTGTTTTCACAGTCGCAATGACCTGGTCGAGCGTATTGCGGAATGCGAAGTAGGCGCTGTCTCGCTGAAAAAAGGTACCACGAAGCGACGGCCACGTCGTTCCGTTAAAAACCAGCTGCCTTCCAAGGACGCTGATAGTGTAGGATATATCGCTCAGTTGAGTGTTGGTGGCACCTGGCGTCGGCGATGGGTCGGCCAGTGCGGCACCTGCGGAGTCCCTGACCTGCGACGGCGGTGAATCAACAATGGATGCCGCACCGCTCGTAGTCGCAGTTCCAGGCGTTGTACTGGTCCCGGTCGTACCTCCCAATATCCGGGCGCCAATCAGGTTCGGATCAGTCCATTCAAAAGTCCCGGCCGGTGTGATGTGCGGTAGCGCCTGCGCGCGGATTTCAATGACCACGCCTTTGGTCCGCTTGATTTCCTGTTCTGCCCGGAGAATATCCGGATTGCGCTGGAGCGCCGTCAGGGTCGCTTGATCAAGTGTAAACGTAGGAACCCTGCGAGAAGAAGATGTTTCACTGCTTGCCGACGTCGATCCCTCGCCGGTCCCGGCACGCGCCACCGAGCTTGCAGCAATCATCGCAGCGGCGAACCCGGAGATTACAAAATATTTTCGCATAAAAAACATGTAGCCCGAGAGATTAGATGCGTAATCGTAGGCGCGCAGATTCAAACTGCGCGCTTTTTACCGTGGTGTGATAACACTGCCGCCGAATAGATGAAAATCATTTTGATTGGCAGTAATCATAAATTTTACTGTAGATATGCAACCATGCCTTTTGCTCATCGGGCGTGAGGTGCTCCAAAATCTTCATCAGATTGCCCACCATCTCCTCGCGAATTCGCCGAACTAGAGCCGAACCTTTCGGCGTGATGCAGACCATCACCTTCCGCCGGTCCTCCCGCGCGCTCGAGCGCATGACGTAATCCAGATTTTCGAGCCGCGCGACCAAACCGCTCGCGGCCGCCGTCGTGTGCCCCATCTTCTGCGCAATCGCGGACATGGTAAGGACTTCCTTGTGGTCGAGGAAAGCGAGAAGGAAAAATTGTGGAAAGGAAACACCGCCCGGGGCCAGTTCTTTACACAGATGCAGCACGAAACAGCGTTGCATTTCGAGGACAATATGAGAAAGCCGTTCCGCGTCGGCACGAATTTGATCGGTCGGATTTCGTGCAAACGCGATGGAACCTCCTGTATTCAACGCGCTTAAGCTAAGAGAGCGATTTGACCTGTCAAACATCGCTGCGACAAGAATTTCCCTAATCGAAAAGTTGAATATCGACAACATCGCCGCGCGTTCGCGCTTCGCCAACCGCCAAACGCAAAAGCGCATTCGATTGGCTCAATCCGAAGAGGGCGTGCGATTCCTGGCGGCCAATCGGCGAAAAATTTCCGTTCTCACATTTTCCGCGGACATAATGCGGGCGATCGCCTTCATTCTGTAGATCGACAATCAACTTTGCCGGCACTTTCGGCAGATCGAGATTTGTTGCGCCCATCATCATTAAAATTGCGGGCCGAACGAATTGCAAAAATGTGATGAACGCGGAGACCGGATTCCCCGGTAACCCGAACACAGCGCATTCACGAATCCGACCGAAGAGAAACGGTTTGCCCGGCTTGATCGCGACTCTCCAGATGTCGATCTTGGCGCCGAGCGACCCCAGCGTTGATTGGACCAAATCGTGTTCACCCACGGACACGCCGCCGTTGATAACAAGAACTGAATACTTGATTGTCTGTTCGAGAGTTTTCCTCAACGAATCTGCGTCGTCTCGGCAATGCTGCACCGATTTCACAGAAGCGCCGCAACGTTGCAGCAATGCTTGCAACAGGACCGAATTGCTTTCGTAAATCTGACCGGGCTGAAGTTCCGTTCCAAGTCCGGCCAGTTCGTCGCCGGTTGAAATGATCGCCGCATCCACTTCGCCGCCGACCGTCACCTCGGCGAAACCTTGCGATGCGAGCAAAGCTATTGTCGCCGGACGAATCAGCTCGCCCTTTGCCACGATTTTCTGACCCTCGGTCAAATCGCAGCCTCGGCGTCGGACAAAATCGCCAGGATCGACATTAGCATTTAAGACGATCTCCGAGCCATCGCGGGTCACGTCTTCTTGCATTACGACTGCATCTGCGCCAGCGGGCATTGGCGCGCCGGTGAAAATCCGGATCGCTTCACCAGGCGAAACACGCAATTGGCGATCTAACCCAGCAGGTTGTTCGCCGATAACGCGCAATCGTTTAGCGACACCGCACGCACTTGCCATGACCGCATAGCCGTCCATGGCCGAGTTGTCGAAGTTCGGCAGCGGCAGCGATGAAAAATAATCCTCCGCGGCAAAACAATTCAGCGCGTGCGACAGCGAAACTCTGCGACTAGCCCGCATCTGAATTTTTTCGAGGACTTTCGTTCGCGCTTCTTCTTCGGCGATCATCAAGATCTATTTCAATTGGCAATAGGCGATTCGCAAGGCCGGGCTTTTTCGGATACAATGATCAAGTCATGATCGCAAAGACTCATGATCCCAAATCAATAGACTCTCGATCCTCCACGGCCCGCGTTGCCTCGACTTCGCCGCCGATCCTCCTGCGCGAAGACGCCGGGAGCATCGCAATCCTGACGCTCAACCGGCCCGAAGCGCGCAACAGCCTGTCGGAGGCGCTCCTGGCTGCGCTCGGTGACGCGTTCACGGAGATTGCGCACGAACGGAGCGTGCGTGCAGTTGTGCTGGCGGCCAATGGACCAGCGTTCTCCGCCGGCCATGACTTGAAGGAACTCAAGAGTCACCGGTCCGACTCGGATCGCGGACGAGCTTATTTCAAATACATCATGGAGATGTGCAGCACGGTGATGCAACAGATCGTGAACCTGCCACAACCCGTTGCCGCCGCCGTCCAAGGCGTCGCAACGGCAGCCGGCTGTCAACTTGTTGCAAGCTGCGATCTCGCGGTAGCGTCCGCAGCCGCAAAATTCGCAACGCCCGGGGTCAATGTCGGGCTATTCTGCTCGACGCCGATGGTGGCGCTCTCGCGGAACGTCGCGCGCAAACATGCCATGGAAATGCTGCTTACTGGCGATATGATCTCAGCTGCGGACGCATTGCGCATTGGACTCGTCAATCGCGTGGTCCCTTCCGGGAATGAACGGGAAGAAGCGCTCGCGCTCGGGCGCAAGATCGCCGCGAAGTCGGCGTATGTCGTCAAGATCGGGAAGGAAGCGTTCTACCGGCAACTCGAAGGCGGGCTTAAGGACGCCTATCGCTACGCCACTGAAGTGATGGTCGAGAACATGCTCGCGCGAGACGCCGAGGAAGGTATTGATGCCTTCATCGAGAAGCGGGAACCAAAATGGGAGGATCGCTGAGTCCGTGATCTGACCTGCACTGCAAGTCGGCTTTCGGAAAGATATCTCTGACGCGAATTCGTCTTTAGATCGCCATTCTCTCAGGGCGATTGCCGCTAAATAGGAGCGAAATTGCTCGCGTGTCTTATTTCACGCACGGCTGTTGGCAACCGGCGATTGTTCGCCATATTCTCGCAGCCGATTTTGGTGAGGTGGCTGAGTGGTCGAAAGCAGCGCTTTGCTAAAGCGCCATACCCCAAAAGGGTATCGAGGGTTCGAATCCCTCCCTCACCGCCAGGTTACAAATTCCTGCGTATGGGTTAAAATCCCGCCATTGGGATTAAGCTCCGGAGCCAACGCGAAACTCGGATAATCCCTCAACACCGGTTCCCACCTGGACGCGACGACGGTGAGAGCAACGCCGCATAGACGCGCGACTGAATAACCCACCCGTACACGGTGTCACCGCCGATAAAAGAAATGGAGGTGACGCGCGTCGCGGCCGTGCAAGGCGCCATGCTCAACGGAAACCACAATGAACTTATCTAAACTTTCGCAAATCATTTTTGTCGGCGTTTGTGCCGGATCTTTCATTTGCAGCGACGCGAACGGACAAATCAGTGGCACAGGAACTACTGGTAGCACCGCTGGCAGTGGCCTGGGCAACGGAAGCGCCGGCGTCATGACTGGAACAGGGCCGGATCCCCTCAACACCCCCCACGAACAGACCATCACTGAGAGGATGATCGTAATGCCAAACAGCCAACGTAAAAAAGGGACGAAGGTGCGCAAGCGATCAAAAAAGCTTGGGAGCAAAACCTCGACAACGCAGAATCCGCCTGCAGCGGTAGCCACTGCCGCTCCATCGCCGAGGTAAGGTGATTGCTCGCCGGCCGTCTGTCACGTCGAAGTCGAACGTAGGCGGAAGCTGATAGGTACTAGCGGCCACGGGGAAGTTCTTGCGCAACTTCGGGCGGCAACAGAATCAAATGTCCTGAATTTCCTATTGCTGTGAAGTTGTAGGTCTTGCCGCTTCGCGCATCCAGAATCATTCCCAACGGGGTCGGCCATTTCGGACTGGGAGTTGCCAGCAGTGATAAAACATGTCGCCCAGGTGAGAGGAAGCCCTCAAAGCTGCGACCATATCCGAAGACTCCAACCAGCACGCCATCGACACGCAAGTGGACGATCAAATAATTACCGAGAGCCGGGTCCCGGCGTACGATTAAACGAGCAGCGCCCTTAATAGGTTGCACCACGGCGGACTCTGCGACGACGGCGCGACGTGACTGGGCGTCGGAGCTCATCGCCTGACTAGCGGCATATGTACTGAGAAACAAAAGGCACGTGGTCATCAGAATGAGGGGCCTGCGGCTACTGTAGCCGTATGTTTTCATAATATTCTTGTTATTCCGGTGGTAAATTTTCGTTCCTGCTTAAAGATCTAACTATTGCACATTCGTAAGATTTTTCCGTGGCATTTAAGGACTCTTTAGAGGGACTCTTTCTTTACACCCATATCGACGCGTTACTCTGATCACCGATTCGCTACGAAATTCCCTTTAGCTCGTTGAAACGAGTGAAGGCGCGCTCCTTAATCTTTAACTCGATATTCTGCGCTGTGAGTTCCTTGCCAAAGCTCGAGTGCGGGAAAACGAAAAAGAGCACATCCTCATCAATGCTCACATCGCAGATTCTGTCGCAGAATCCTTTGGCGTTCCGCTTACATGGATCAGGTGCGCGAGGCATTAGCTCTTCGTGCACGTGGATGGATCCTTCTCCGATCTTGTTTTGAGGACCAATATCACCGCAAATAGCCGCAATGATCTCGTCCCGAAAGATCACGATCGCTACGTCGCCAATTACAATATCGGGATGAAACGCCTTCGAATGGTCTTCTGGATCATGCGGGATAGCGATATAGGGAATCGTTTCCGACGGGAGACCGCCGCCGCCGTCAGGCAATTGAAACGAAGTATCATTCTGACCACTGCTGGGATCTAGCTGCTTACCTGTCTTCCGACCCGGCCCTACCGCAGGTCCGTCGGCATCCACGGCCATTTTTGAACTCCAGAAAACAGCGCCATTTGGAAATTGCAGCAGCGCCTTGCATTTGTTCGGATCTTTTGTGCCGGTCTTATCAAAATCATCAAACCGCTTTTTGGCTGCTGGCTGTGTATCATCGGCTTGTTCGAACGGAATCCCCTCAAGCAAGTCTTTGGATTTTGTCGGTGGTTTGAAAGTCGTCACTTAATTTCTCCTCAAAAAGCTTGAAAGCTCGCCGATTCACGCCATCAGGGATTCTCCCTTCTCAAATTTTCTGCGCAGATCAGCGACAGAGCCGACATCAGGGACCTGGAAGTGCGGTTCATCCTGGATAGATACCCAGTCGCCACCCCATTCGAGTCCCTGCGCCTTTCCGACTTTCCCAATTTTTTTGTAGAGTGGTGAATCGTCAAGAAAATCGCCATCGTCGAATAAGCCAACATCCCAAGCGATGCCGAAGTTATGGTTAGAATGGCCGGGCCCCGCCTTGGTAACAATCGGCCCTGGCTTGGTGCGCCCTTGAGCGAAAATTTCCGCTTGTTCTTTGTAGGTGCGGGTGCCGGAGATAATCTTGATGACGACGCTGCCGAGAACCCCCGACTCTTTTACGGAGTCCATAAACTTACGTGCGAGTTCCTGCGCCTTGGGATGAAGCGTCACAATGCACGATTCGGTTCTTTGGTCGAAACGGTTATTTCTCTCGGCGATCTCGTCTGATATGGCTTCAAACTTTGACAAGCCTGCAGCCGTCTTCGGGCCGAAGACGCCGTCCAATTCGCCGTCGTAAAGCCCCAAACCTGTAAGGAAGCGTTGTTGGAATAGGATGTCGTCTGCAAACATGGGATGTGATTTGGATTAGGGTATAGTTTGGATGTTTGATGTTCGATGTTTAATTTTTTGTTTGGTCCTCCTCGTAATCGATGAAAACCGACACGAAGATTCGAAACTTCATTGACGGCCAATTTGTTGAGCCGGTCGGCGGAAAGTATCTCGACAACATCGAACCGGCTACGGGGAAACCGTATTCGCAAGTGGCGGACAGTGAGGATCGCGATGTCGATCTTGCCGTCGCCGCAGCAGACAGGGCATTCGCGGATTGGTCGCGAACGTTGGCTGCGGATCGGTCTCGAATTCTTCTGCGCATCGGCGATTTGATCGAACGCGACCTCGAAAAGCTCGCGAGAGCTGAGTCGATCGACACCGGCAAGGCGCTCTCGCTCGCGCGCACGCTCGACATTCCGCGCGCGGCCAGCAACTTCCGCTTCTTCGCCACCGCGATCCTGCACACCGAATCAGAAGCGCACATTACCGACAACGTCGCGTTCAACTACACACTGCGCCAGCCACGCGGGATCGCGGGATTAATTTCGCCGTGGAACCTGCCGCTGTATTTACTGAGCTGGAAAATCGCGCCCGCCATCGCCGTTGGCAACACGGCCATCGCCAAGCCGAGCGAGCTGACACCAATGACGGCATTCCTGTTATGCGAAATTTGTCGCGAAGCCGGATTACCGAACGGCGTTCTCAACGTCGTCCACGGTACCGGCCCAAATGTCGGCGCTGCGATCACGACGCATCCGAACATCAACACCATCTCGTTCACAGGTGGCACAGTCACCGGCCGCAAAGTGGCGGAGGCGTGCGCGCCAATGTTCAAAAAAGTTTCGCTGGAGCTCGGCGGGAAAAATCCGAACATCGTTTTCGCTGACGCCGACCTCGACGCCGCCATCGCCGGCAGCGTGCGCTCTTCGTTCGCGAACCAGGGCCAAATCTGCCTGTGCGGTTCGCGCGTGTTCGTCGAGCGCTCGGCTTACAAAGATTTCGTTGATCGTTTCATCGACAAAACGTCGAACCTGAAAGTGGGCGATCCGCTGGATGAAAAGACCGATCAGGGTGCGATCGTGAACAAAGCGCAGCTCGATAAAATAAAGTTCTATGTCGATCTTGCGCAGAAAGAAGGCGGCAAGATTGCGCTTGGCGGTTCATCGCCAGAATCAATCAAC
>QHOQ01000152.1 GCA_003219355.1 Verrucomicrobiota bacterium | reverse complement strand
ACTTGTTTCGCGAATGAATCTCATCAATCGCCCGCGCAGCAACGCGCCGAAATTTCTCTGCGTTCATCTCTTTGTGAAGCGGCACCGTACTGATCAAATGATGTGGCGCGTTCGCGAGCGTTGCGGCACTCGGCTTTGCCGTCAGAAGATCGAGCCCGCAATAAATTTGAAACGAATCCGCGTTGATAATCTCTCCGCCGATTTGCTGTGCGACGTCGGCCGCCAACTCAGACTTCCCGGTCGCGGTAGGACCGACAATGAAAAAAACATCTTTCACGAAACAAAATTGTAAGCGGATCGAAATATAGACTTCCAGTCTGCGCGTCCATGGAAGTTACGCTCCGCTAAATTCAAAAAGCGGACAGAATGTCCGCTTGCTGCACAGGCTCGCCGCAGCGAGTCCATCCGTTGCGGACAGAATGCCCATGTTCCGAAAAACCGAATCGGAAGACGTGCGCATTTGCGCTCCGTCTCCCGATTGCAACCATCGACCTTGTTAGCTTCGCACCTGATGTTCGCTGGACTTTGCGCCGCTGACAACGAGCCTGCGACCGAGGAATTCTTTGTCGTGCAATTCCTGCACGGCACGTTTTGCCTCCTCGATCGTTTGCATTTGCACGAAGGCAAAACCTTTCGAGCGCTGGTTATGCCGGTAACTTACGACCTCGGCGTTTTGAACATGTCCAACACCGTTGAACAATTCGAAGAGATCGCTCTCGGTAGCGTCGAACGATAAGTTGCCGACGTAAAGACGCGGCGAAGTGACTTCGACCGTTTCAAGTTTTCGCGGCAATCGAGATGGCTGCGTACCATTGCGCGCTGTCGTTGCCGATTTTTTGACATTGCCGTTTCCAAAAAACGCTGCGACTCGCTGCCAGAATGTTTTCTTCTGAGCTTTCGTTTCTTCCTGTCGAGAGCGCGAGCGACCACTGCCCCGGCGTCGGGACCCGCCGCGCGAACGGCGCGGGCGTCTCCCGGATGAGTAAGAGTTCATGTTGATCCTTAAGGTTGACCCAATTGTTAGATGGGCGGAGCGCATCGATCGATGCACCGTCCGTGGCGCGCGAATCACCCAGGGTCCATTCAAACAGTTTGCAAGCACTTTGCAACGCCGACGAAAACTCCGCCTCGTGGAGCCGGAAATGTAATTGTCTCGAACCGCAAGCCCGCGCGCTCAACCAACGAAGCAGTGAAGATGCAAAAGTTCGCATCATGTTTTCAAAAAATCTGAATCGTCGCAGAAGACGGAGGCCCGGAAGATCGAAGAAGATTCCCGACATCTCGCTGGGATTATGGCTCGACTCTGCGAGATTGCAAGCGGAACCAACACCCGATGTGGCGACGCCGCGCTGCGGCGTTCAGGACAGCGAAGCGCTTTCCCTGTCTCGTCGATCCTATCCTCGAATCCAATCGTCGCGAAACGAATACAGGCGCGATTTCAAATACTCGCGCGGACGTTCGCCCCGAATTGGCCGAACGAAATATCGCAACTCGCGCCGGCTCAACTTCGGCTCGTAGCCAAATGCCGGCATAAGATCGCGACAATGCCATTCCACCCAGCCGATTTCATCGTCCGAAAGTTCACCCTGCCAACGCGTCGCCGGTTCCGCGCTAATCTGGGAAAAATCAATGCGAGCCGCTGAGTTCCCGCTCCAGAAGCGGCCCACCTTTGTGGGCGTCAGGACCGTTTGCGGATCAAATGTGATCTCCAAATAACTGCAAACTTTCTCCATCGTGCTGGCTGGTTCGCAGACCAACTGTTCGTATGGCACGACGAGACCCGGAATATCCCCGTCGCGCACATGCTTCGCGAGACTGGCCGCGACGCGCCAGTGAGCGATCACGTAGTAAGTCGAAAACCGTCCGGTTTTTCTTGTCTTCTCCAGCGCAATTTGCGCCGCAAGAATGGCACGCGGATCGCGGATCGTGACGAGAATTTTCGCGTGCGGAAATCGGCTGCGAATCGCGGGAATGTGATTGCGATTAGCCGGCGTTTTTTCCACCCAGCGTTGGATGGTATCGAGCGGACGTTGAAGGGTCGCAGCGTACGCTTTCACCATGAGCACAAGCAAATCTTCCTCGGCGTTCGCAGGATCGAAGGCCGCGCGCTCAAACGTATCGAGAAATTTCTCGCGTGGGAACCCTGAGTAACTCCGCTTGCCCCATTTGCATGGCCCGCCAAACAGCACGTTGGATAGCGACTGTTTTGTCAGGTAATCGAACTGCGCCCGGCGCCCGCGCGGCGCATACTTTGTCAGGACCGTGGGAAAATACGCAGTTTCCTCCGGCAGCACCAGAAGTTCGGGATGATTATCGAGCAGCGCTACCAGGAGCGTCGTACCGGATTTTGCTTGGCCCGCTACGAAACAAGCGCGCTGATCGAACGGCAAGCTCTCTGGCGTTGCAGGCATGGCAATCGTCGATCCTACAATTATCGATGTTTCATCTGTAAAAACCAATCGACGAATCGCGGCAATCCATCTCTGAATGGCGTTGCTGGCTTATAACCGAGTAACTTCCTTGCTTTCGAAATGTCCGCGCAGGTCAGGGCCATGTCCCCAGGTTGTTCAGGCAAACGATTGACTTTTGCTTTTTTCCCAAGCGCTTTCTCAATTGCAGCAATCAAGTCCTTGAGCTGAATGGTCTCGCTCTCGCCGAGATTGAAGATGTCGAAAGGCGACCTGTCGTAGTTCAGCGCCGCCATCGTGCCTTGAATCACATCGTCGATGTAAGTGTAGTCACGTCGTGTCGTGCCGTCGCCGAATTGATCGACCGGCTGACCGGCGTAAATGCGTCGGGTGAACTGATGGATCGCCAGGTCGGGCCGTTGTCGTGGACCGTAAACGGTGAAATAACGCAGCGCGACCACCCGCATTTGATAAAGATGAGAGAATGTCGAACACAAAAATTCGCCTGCAATTTTGGTCGCGGCGTAGGGGCTAAGTGTCTGAGCGAGATGTTGGTCTTCCGAGAACGGAACCGTTTTCGAAATGCCGTAAACGGATGAGCTCGACGCGAAAATAAATCGCTCAACCCCGGTTGCGCGAGCGGCGTCGAGAAGATGCAAGGTGCCGCTGACATTTGTGTCGTAATAAAGCTGGGGGTACTGAATCGATGGGCGAACACCGGCACGAGCGGCCAAATGCACAATCGTCTCAAATTTGTCACGGCGAAATACATCTCGCACTGCGGCGTTGTCCCGAAGATCGACATGGTGAATAAGAATATCTTTTGAAACGGCTGCGACGTTGTCGCGTTTAATTTGTGGATCGTAAAAATCGTTGAAGTCATCGAGGATGGCGAGCTCGTGCCCGGCCGCGAGTAGTTTTTCGACAAGATGGGAGCCGATAAAGCCAGCGCCACCAGTCACAAGTATTCGCATCCTGCGAGGGTAGATTTGCAATGGCCGATTGCCAAATGCCGATTACGAGCATGAGTAAGACGAAACAGAAGTGGTCGATTGGATTGTCAATCCTACTTGTGTTCTCCGTCTAATTTCTCGCGACGCTTTTTCATGAGACTTCGACCGAATTGACGCCGCCCAAGTACGTCGATCCCAGCGTTTCGACAGCGTAGGCCGAATGACGACTCGTTAGGCAAAGCTGAAACATTTTGCGGCTCCGCCGCCACTTTCGGCGGGAGCAATGGCCTGCTCGATCCACGATTAGAAATTCCGCCAGTGCGCCAGCAAGTAAATCCAATTGAGCGTGAGCGATGCAACCGTTAGATAACGCGCGACACTTTTTTCCGTACGCGTGAAATTTGCCAGCCGCACGCGCGGAACGCGTGTTACGAGAACGACGAATCCGTAGAGATTAAAGATCGACAATCCGCATAGAGCGGCAAAGACGAGCGGATTCCATCGCAGAGCGGCGAGAAAATGTCCGTGAAAAAATTGAATGGCCGATCGCGTCATGCCGCACGTCACACAGGGACGGCCGGTAAGATCGTAAAACAGACAACGTGGCCACGGTAACCCGAGTGCAAACCAAATTGCTGCCACGGCCACCGAACCCAGCGAGACGCTCAGCCAGATAAGTTCGTGATCGATCTCACCGGGAGCAAGCCTCCGAGAGCCAAGCTGCATCTTCCCGTTAATCAGTGCTGCGATGCATTCCAAGCGCCGAACGCGCCAAACATCATCGCGATGAGAAAAATAATGCCGCCGCAGCAAACAATCAAGGGCAACAGCACGGCGATCACAGCGCGGCCGGTGTCGGTTTCATGAGCGCGCGCCAGTCCAATGCAGTAAAGGACAATTTTCCAAATTCCAGTGATCAGTCCGCCACAAAACGGAATCACAAGAAGCGGGCTGGCCGATCCTTCCGCGAAGCAAACTACCCGGAACGTGGTCTCAAATGACTGTTTTGCGCCGCCGACAATCATCAGGCAGACGTGAAGAATTGCCGAGGCAACAAACATTCCAATCGCCACAAAGAGCGGCGTCAGGATCAACAGAAAAATCCAGCCGAGGCCGCCGAAAACATGTGCCACGGCGCCTTGCCTGTCCCCAAATGGCGTGAATAATCGAAGAGCAAAATTGTAAGTAACTGCAAATACCGCGCCGAAAGTTCCACCAATGACCGCGTAGAGAAGCGGCTCGCCCAGACCTCCCTCGCGTTTCATCGCGGTGAACGCGGCAACCGGTTTCCTCAATACCATCTGCAACGTTTCAATAAACGCGTTCAACAATCCTTTGGTCTGTCGCTCGTCCCATGGCAGTCCGCTGCGCGTCGGGGGAGTTTCTGATCCAGCGGGCGCAGGCGTGGTTGTCAATATCGCGGGTGGCGGTGGTGCTGACGGGGGTGGCGTTGGTGCGCCGCTCGGAATATCCGCCGCGAATTCAGAAAATTGTGAGAGCGCCTGCCAGCTGGCCATCCCTTCGCGCCAGCCGAGATCGGTTCCTGCAAAACGTCCTGAACGAAGCCCCGCGCGCACGTCCTCTTCGGAAAATGTGCCGAGGCTCGTGCCGCCGCGATTAACGTGGATGGTTGCCATAATGCCGCGTTTTAGTTAGCCGCGGCAGGAAAGTCAATGCGCGCATCGCGCCAAATGGAGAACGTTCGTGCTGTCTGCGCCCACTAATTTGGGACTCGACGGCGCGTGTCCCTCCACTTAATCAAAACGAGTCGTCTTCTCCGGCACGTCCAACGCACGCCAGAAATACCAGGCGGCAACGGAGCGGTACGGGCGCCATCTCTCGCCGAATTTCATAAGCTGTTTCGGTGTGGGAAGTTTTCTA
>QHOQ01000151.1 GCA_003219355.1 Verrucomicrobiota bacterium | reverse complement strand
CAATTTTTGTTACGACGCATTACATGGACGAGGTAGAGCGGTGTACGGAAGTCGGTTTCATCGAAAGTGGGCGCCTGCTGGCGAAGGCTTCGCCGCGCGCTTTGAAATCGAGCTTTCGCGCTCGCTTGCTCGAGATCGATGTCGAACCACTCATGCCCGCACTGGTGCGGCTGCGAGATCAGCCCGAACTGCTGGGCGTTTCCTTGCGCAGCGGCAGTCTTCGCCTTTACGCAAAGGAACCGGAGAAATTGATGGCGAGATGGCGCGAGAACTGGCCCTTTCCAGATCTTCGTTTGTTAGGGGAGCGCTGGGTGGAACCCGACATGGAGGACGTTTTCACGGCATATTCGCAGGGCTACGATGGCGTCTTAAAAAAATCCGTATTATGAAATGGCCATCACTGCGTGCGATTGCGAGCGTCGCTTACAAAGAATTCCTGCACATCTACCGCGACCGGCGCGTCTTGCTTTTACTGATCATTCTCCCGCCGCTCTTTACGTTAATGTTTGGGCACGCATTCGAGAATACTCAGCTCACGGACGTTCCGGCATTGCTAATCGATCGCGATCAGACGCCGCGCACTGCCCGTTTCATCGAGATCATCTCCAAGGACAAAACGTTTCACTGGAGAATGCCAGCGCCCGACTTTCAGGGTGAGTCGGATCTGATCGGAAATGGAGTGAAGGCAACTCTGGTTATCCCGGTTGGTTGGACCGATAGCCTGAACAAGGGCGATCCGAAGCCGCTACCGCTTTACCTCGACGACAGCGACACCAACACTGCCAGTGCAGTCGAAGGCGCTGTGCAAAAGAATCTGGGTACCTTCCAGGCGAACGAGCGCGACCTCATTGTAGAGTCACTCCCGGAGGACGTGATCGAGTTAGGCAAGAAATTGCCCGTCGATATCCGTAAACAATTCGTCTCGCTTATGACGGCGTGGAGTGCGGAGTCGAAGAACTTGTACAATCCGAAGTCGCGCTTCATCGATTACGTAGTGCCAGGCGTGATCGGGTTGATTTTGCAATTGCTCACTGTCACGCTCATGGCCTGCACCATCGCCCGCGAACGCGAATCGGGCACCCTCTATCAATTGCTGGTGACTTCGTTACAGCGCGGTGAAATCGTAATCGGAAAAATGCTTCCGTATCTGGTTATCTCCATTTGTTTGGTCGTGGTGATCATGGCGCTTAGCTCGTGGCACTTCGGGGTGGCGTTTTATCAGCCCCACGCGCTTGCGCTGATCTGCCTACTCTTCCTCCTTTGCTCGCTCGGGCTCGGGTTGCTGATCTCGGCGTTCTCGCGCACCCAAACGCAAGCAATCCAATTTTCCGTTTTCTTTCTCTTGCCGGTCTTTGTTCTCTCCGGCGCATTTGCGCCGCTCGAACAACTGCCACAGGCGATTCGCTACATTTCCGAACTTTTTCCGCTAACCCATTTTTGCCGCGCGTTTCGCCTGGTGAACATGTACCACGCCACCGTCCCGTTTTACATTGTTGATCTCATCGTCCTTCTGGCCGGCGCGTTGATCACGTTTATCGGCGCGGCCTTTCTCCTAAAACGGATCGAACAGTGAGATCGGTGGACGGCCATGACCGATCGCGGGAACGATCTTGATTTAGGGGATTATATGAAAGTGAAAAGCGTACGTCGTTGTTTAATGACAGTAATTGTTGTGGCGCATTGTTTGGGCGCGGCGAGCGCAGCCTCAAAAGAGTCTTCGGTCTCGACACCGCAACAGGTGTTCGATGGGATGCGCCAGAGCTTCCAAGCGCAAAAGGCAAAGGGAGTGCATGCACGCTACCAATGGGATCTTAGCGGACCGCAGGGTGGCGAATGGTGGATCGACGTAAACGACAGGACATTTAAGATGGGAAAGGGAAAGATCGACAATCCAAACGTGACTTTCGTGGCGAAGGATAAAGATTGGGTTGCCGTTTCAAATGGCCAAATGGGCGGTACATGGGCGTATCTTACCGGCCGCCTAAAAATTCGCGGCGACCAGGGACTGGCAAGAAAGCTCGGCGAAATTTTCCCTTAGAATTTCGCTTTGACCTCAAGTTTGACGAAAGGGGCAGGCCTTGTTTTGGCGCTTGCTTCGGCCCGAAAGAAATCAAAGTCGCGCCTGACCGTGCAGCCGCCGCCGAGCGCGATCTCAAACGGCTTGAAGCCAGAATAGCTCACCTGTACCCCAGCACGATCCTCGCTGTATTGAACCCATGCGTTATGCACTTGCAACTTCCTTTCGGGGGTTATGACATCATCGGTGCGGAAACTTTCGTAAAACAAATTTCCGAAGATGCGAAATTCCCAATCATCGTTGGGATTATAAACCAAAGCCGGCTTTGGAAAAACGCCTTCCAGACGGAACTTGTCGGTGAAAAGCCAGATCAATCCGCCGCCGGGGGCGACTACCGGACTCTGATTGATCGCGCCACCCACGCCGATGACGCCGAAGATTTTGTCTTTCTTGAGCGGGAAAGTCACGAAGACTTTCCACGGAATGTCGATTGTATCGCCCCTGATATCGTTTTGGAAATAGGGTCCGGGATCGATCTCGATACCCGCGCCGGCATGATCGTGCACGACATATTCTAGAGCCAACAGCGCGTGCACAGTCTGGAGGTGATCAGGCAACCCGTTGTCGGTGCCGCCGAAATCGAACCGCTCGTATTCAACTCCTGCCCGGAAATACCATTTGCCGGTGATGAGGAAGCGATGAGCGTAGCTAAAGTCGTTGTAGAGCGAATCGCCGTGGCCGAAGTTGCCGTTGACGTCGAAGAAATTACTGCTTCCGGTGTAGTCCAGTTCGTAATCAAAAAGTTCCCGATGATTTTCGTCCGCTGGCGTGGGCGAAGGTTGCGCCTCGAACGTCGGCGGGCCTGCGACAGCGGACGCGGCGGCACTTAGAAACAGGCTGATGAAGAACAGTCGTATTTTTTTCATAGGTTGAGGTGCGGACACCGATATATCGAATGAGCGCATTGAGATCGGTGTATCGGATTGGAAATATTCTGGCAAGGAATAATTCGAAGAAACCGCGAGGCCGCTTGTTTCAACCGTTGCTCAACTTCTGCCACTTGCCAGAGCCTCGGCTGATCGTGAGCTCGTTAGGCCGAATTCGCATTGTGAACTCTCCTGCGTTGACGCTGATCTGTTCGGACGTGCTGGCCGCATGCGCCCATCAGCCGTAGTCGACGACTTTACCCAGGTTAGCGGTTCATTGGCCGTTCTACGGATTTGGAGAGTTGGAATGTTTTCCCGTTTGACAGGTGTTTAATGGGCACTAGGTTCACTGGCTCTTTTTGTGACAAGCCTCCTCATTCTCCCCCAGAATTGCGTGGCCTTCGCCATGGTCAACCCCCTTGCCGGACCCGATCATGAAGTCGCGGGATGGTTCCACGCGCATCTGACGCGCACATTTGTCAGCGTGTTGCGAGCGTTCACCGAGTTTGGTTCCAGCGAGTGGATAGGAGTCGTTTTATTTTTCATGGTGCTGTATTTTGTGTGGAAAAAATACTGGCCTTCGCTGGTGACGCTCGTTGTGGCTGTGCCGGGCGGCATGCTCCTAAATGAACTGGTTAAGCAGCTCGTTCATCGACATCGTCCATTTGTTGACGGGCCGTTCGTCGATTGGTCCGGCTACAGTTTTGCCAGCGGCCATACAATCGGAGCCACCTTGCTTTACGGCCAACTAGCACTTTTTATTCTGCCCGCGATGAAGGCGCGCCACTGGCGGAGGCTAACAGTTTCCAGCGCGGCATTGCTCATCGCCTTGGTGGGATTCAGTCGCATCGCTTTGGGCGCGCATTTTTTGACCGACGTGTTGGCGGCAATCGTGTTCGGCGTTCTCTGGTTGGCGTTTTGTTTATTTGCCGGCAAGCCGATGCGACGAACCGTGGTCCTCAGCCCTGCTGTCCCCCTCGTTGACGAAGCCGCCTTGGTGCGCATCGAAGAGACAGGATCACCTGCGCAAAGTCTCCTGAGCTGATCGGACGCTGCTTAGCGTAGATCTGCTCGCGCTCAGGATAGGCGCAACTTCTCACTCGCGCTCGAATTGTCTCGGAGAACGGATGAAAGCATTAGGCAAAATACACGTAACCGTATGGTTGCTTGGCCTCGCTGGAGCCGCGCTCTTCACGATACTGCTCATCCGGCAAGGGCTGCCTCAGGTCGGCGCAGCCTTCGCTAC
The DNA here is from genome assembly GCA_003219355.1 of Verrucomicrobiota bacterium. Lineage (GTDB taxonomy): Bacteria > Verrucomicrobiota > Verrucomicrobiia > Chthoniobacterales > UBA10450 > Udaeobacter. Next base: position 1,934 of record QHOQ01000151.1, on the reverse strand, counting down.
CGCAGGCTGGGCAATTGCCGCGGTGGTGGCCTTCCATTTGGCGGTGCCGGTATTTTTCGATGCGGTTGCATGGTGGGTTCTTTTTCCAAAGTCCGAACGTCCGGCGCTACTGCAACTGCTTTGGATGCGCTGGGTGGGCGAATCGGTCAGCACACTCGTGCCTTCCGCCGCAGTTGGCGGCGACATCGTTCGTGCGCGGCTGGCAGCGATTAACGGCACGCCACTGCCGATGGCTGCGGCAAGCGTCCTGGCGGATATTACACTGGGGGTTTTCGTACAGATCGCATTTACGCTGCTTGGCTTGGGCCTGATTGTCGGTGTGACCGGACATAAGACCTTCGTTGGTCCGACCTTGATTGGTGCGCTGATCGGGATCCTTGCCATTGTCGGGTTCTATGTTGTCCAGCGACTGGGGATGTTCCGTTTTATCGGCGTTATCATCTCAAAGTTGGCTAATTCGCCGGAATGGCATTCGCTCGGGCAAAGCGGCGACACACTGGATCAAACAGTTCGAAAATTGTACGCGCGCCGAGGCGGTGTGGTGGGATGCTGTTTGTGGACGACTATTTCGCTGGTGCTCGGCTCGGGGGAAATCTGGATCGCGCTTCAAGCGATCGGCTCGCACGGGACGCTGATCAACGCGCTGATTCTCCAAAGTGTGATTTTGACGATTCGCTCGGCGATGTTTCCCGTTCCAGGGGCGTTGGGAGTGCAGGAAGGCGGTTACCTGGTCGTCGGCAATCTGCTTGGTATTCCCGGCGACGCAGCATTTGCGCTCTCCTTGATTGCGCGAGTGCGCGAACTCGCTCTTGGCATTCCGGGGCTCATTTCCTGGCAAGTGATCGAGGCGCGCCGTCTCTTGCGGGCTCGTTTGGCCGCAACGGCTCGATAACTTCTCAAGTCGGTAATTACGCCTCGAAGTTTCTCCAGCCGCCGTTTTACTTTTGCCGGGTTGGCGAAGCTCGTGCGAACGCCCCACCAAATCCAGGCCATGCCATTCGGAAGAGCCAGTTGAGTTTTTAGCTCGGCAATCACATCCAAATTGCCATAAGCGTTAAGAAACCGGAGCGCGAAAGGCAGCCATTGTTGGCTCGGAACCGGTCCAACGATGTCGAGTAAAAAAACGAGCAAATCATCCGCGTGTCGCACTGTTGCCGGGAGCGACTTGTCATGGATGATTTCAAAGTCAATCAGCCGCGCTCGGCCAGTCCTTTGGTTATAAATGACATTCGTCATGCCCGCGTCGCCGTGCGACCACGGGCCTTTAAATTCGTCGTTCCAGAGCTGATGAGCACGCCGAATTTCGTGCGCGGCTGCTTCCAGCATTTGCCGCGTGAGCGTGCCCCGACTCATATGATCCCAAAGGCTTTTTCCGGGTAGCTTTTCTTCGCAAACAGTTTCCGCGCCCGAGGCAAAGGCGCGAAAACGATCGCCGTTCAGCATTTTGAAACAGCCAACTTCCCAGCGCCTCCAGTCGTCCACCTTGCTCCAGAAACGGATCGGTATGCTCGACGCGCGAAAATACAGGTTAGCGAGATCGGCCAATTGCTCACCGTAAATATTGCGGCGCTTGACCACTACTCGCCGGCCACGGCGAACTTTCTCTGAAATCGAGTTGATCTTTAAGGCGTCAACGAGCGTCGTTGCCGCATGGGACAGGCCGTCTGGTATGAAGCGCTCCAGCAGTGTCAGCCCGTTCCCATTTTTCCCAATCGGCATTGCTTTGTTGATTCGACCTTATCGCGTCGGCTGGCTGTATCCATCGCTTGCGCGAGCCAATCGGTTCACTCGCAATTGATTATTTCGGAACCTTGATTGTTTCACCGATTTTCATCACCCGCAGGGAAGCTTTTACGCCGCGCTGCTTCAGTTCGCGATCGAACATTTCCGGTGTGCCCGTCAAAACCGGAAAGGTTCCGTAATGCATCGGGATG
>QHOQ01000150.1:1104-7504 GCA_003219355.1 Verrucomicrobiota bacterium | reverse complement strand
GCGGTGCTCGTGGCCAGTTCAGTCCCGCTAAGAGCCGGCTGCGGCCGGCCAGAAACCGCAGGGTTGTTGAGCAACGATTGCTGGTGGGTCCCATTTGGATCATTCGGGAGCGTCTGCGCAGTCGTGCGCTCGATCTCGGTGAGAACTGAATTCACGTCGGGTTGTTCTACCTTTGGTTTGTCCGGTAAAACATCGCGCGTATCATCCGGCATCGCGGCACTCGCCTGAATATCCTGTAGAAGCTTGTCGAACGATTTCTTCTCATCCGGTAACTGCACATCCGTTTTGTCCGGTTCAGGTTTCGCTGCCGGATTTGTTTGGTCCACGCCGCCTTTGTCGAGCTGCTGTGCAAGATTGACGCTCTTGACCTTGAATGTCGGCGGCGGAAAGGCTTCCGAGAGCAAAGCGTCGGCGCTTTGAAAACGGGTGCGGTAGAAATAGGTACAAAGGGCGAGATGCAATCCCAATGAGACAATGAGGCCAAACCAGAGCCAACCGCGCTCCCTGCTGCCAGTAAGCAAGCCTTCGGTCTCGAGGTTGTCGAAATCGTCGAGTTCGGAAGCTCTCATGGCGTGATTAAATAAACCGACAACGGTGCAAAATTGTCAACTAAGCGTCCCTGAGGCGACTGAGGTCATTCGCTGCTAGCTCGGGACGGATTAGACAACGCGTTGCCGCTTCGCGTTCGTTCAATAAATGCAGTTGCAGCGCGCCGAATCTCTTCCGCAACACGTGCCGCCGGCGACACAAACTTAGGTGTGAACCACGGGAATAGACCGATTAAATCGTGCGTGACCAAGATTTGCCCATCGCAATGCTCGCCTGATCCGATGCCTATAGTGGGGATATCGATCGCGTTCGTGATTTGCCTGGCAATCTCCGCGACTACTATCTCCAGTACCACGGAGAACGCTCCAGCCTTTTCCACCGCGCGCGCATCAGCGATGAGCGCTTCAGCCTCTGATTGCGTCCGTCCCTTGACTTTGTAGCCGCCTTCCTCCCGAACGCTTTGCGGCAACATCCCGATGTGGGCCATGAACGGAATTCCAGCCTGCGTGATCGCTTCGATCTCCGCAACGTGGTTTGCGCCGCCCTCGAGCTTCACCGCTTGTGCGCCAATCTCGACAAATTGTTTTGCCGTCTTCACGGCCTGATCGGGTGTGTCGTAGGTATGAATCGGCATGTCCGCGACAAGCAGTGCGTGTTTTACCCCGCGCGCCACAGCGCGCGTATGATGCAACATTTCTTGGAGCGTCACGCGCGTGGTGTCCGAATAGCCCAGCACCACCATGCCCACCGAATCGCCCACGAGGATAATGTCGATCCCGCTTTCATCGAGTAAACGCGCCGTCGGATAGTCGTACGCGGTCAGCGCTGTGATCTTTTCTCCGCGGCGCTTCATTTCACGAAAATCTTTCATTGCTCTTCCCATTCGTTCGTGAGGCGAATTACTTTACCTGATTCGTCAAATTCTGCGAGCAACTCACAAACGGTCTTCGTCTGGTTTGGCAAAATCAGCTCTGGCCGAATATCGACGAGTGGCTGAAGGACGAATCTTCTCAAATGCAGCCGAGGATGCGGTAATTGCAATTCTCGAGTGTCGATGTGGATCTCGCCGGCGTAGAGAATGTCGATGTCGATCTTGCGGGAAACGTTGCACGCATGATCACGCAGCCGGCCAAGCGCGCTCTCAATTTCCATCAGTTTTTTCCAAAGGTCCGTCGGATCGCCTTTGTAATCGAACTCAAGGACCGCGTTCAAAAACTTTCCGGCACCCGGTTCGCAATCGATGGCATCGGTTTCGTAAACCGCCGAGGAAAGAACCGGTGGTTGAACACCTGCAAGACCGACAATTGCCTTGCGTGCCGCGCGCAAATTTCCAAGTCGATCACCAAGATTCGATCCAAGCGCAACGCCAGTCCTCATTTCAAATGGTGTAGAGGCAGGCGTTCCGCCTGCAAATTCCCCGAAAAACGCAGCCGACGCTACAATCCGAGCACATCTTGCATCGAGTAAAGCCTGGGCGGTTTGCCGATGACCCACCGCGCCGCGCGCAAGGCGCCGCGCCCGAAAATTTCGCGGCTGCTCGCTTTATGAGAAAGCTCAAGACGTTCACCCGGTCCAGCAAAAATCACGGTGTGCTCGCCGACAACGTCGCCTTCACGGATCGATTGAATCGGAATTTGATCATCGGTCCTTGGTGCCTTGCTCAAAATTTCAGACAGCGTTTTGGCAGTACCGCTCGGCGCGTCTTTCTTGGTGCGATGATGCGTTTCGATAATCTCGGGACGGAATTCTCGGCTAAGAATCTCTGCAGCGTTGCGTGTTAGAGCAAAAAGCGTGTTCACGCCTACACTGAAGTTCGATGCGAACACGATCGGCACGGCTTTAGCGGCTTTTTCAATCAGGCTTCGTTGCTCTGCGGAATGCCCGGTTGTCCCAATAACTAGCGGTCGTCGATGTTGTAATGCCGCCCGGCAAATTTCCTCGACCGCGCCGGAATGACTAAAATCGATCGCTACGTCAGATTGTTTCATCGCCGGGTCGATTGCGTCGCCGAGATCGCATTGCGCCACGATGTCGATTTTCGGATCGTTCCTGGCAAGATCGAGAATCGTTTTTCCCATCCGGCCGGCAGCGCCGACTAGCAGCACGTGCACCGGTGATTTCATCCCGCCCGCTCGAACTCCTCAAGCGTTTTGCGCAAGCGGGCTTGACTGGGTGCCGTCATCTCGCACAGCGGCAATCGGCATTGCCCAGACATCGCGCCGCGCCAGCTGAGCGCGGTTTTTACGGGGACCGGATTTGGTTCGATGAACAAATCTTTAAAGAGCGGAAACAATTTCCGATGAGACTTCTCCGCCGTCCTCACGTCGCCTGATTCGAACGCACGAACCAGCGCACAAACTTCCGCCGGCAATAAATTCGATGCTACGCTGACGACGCCAACTGCTCCAACCGACATGAAAGGGAGCGTCAATGAATCGTCCCCACTCAAGATCGTGAATGCTTCCGGCAAACGTCTGCGCAATTCACTTATGCGCTCGACGCTCCCACTCGCCTCTTTGATCGACACGATGTTCCGGCATTCTGTCGCCAGACGCACCACCGTGTCGGGACCAATATCCACACCGCAGCGCCCGGGAATGTTATAGAGCACAATTGGTAAAGAGGTGCCATCTGCGATGGCCTTGAAATGCCGGAACAAGCCCTCCTGACTCGGCTTGTTGTAATAAGGTGCGACGAGCAAAGCGCCGTCCGCCCCAAGCTTCTCCGCCATTTTTGTGTCCGTCACCGCGTGCTGCGTTGCGTTTGAACCTGTGCCGGCAAGGACCTGGCAGCGTTTATTCGCGATTACAACCGCAAGCCGGATCGCTTCTTCGCGTTCCTCATGTGAAAGCGTCGGCGATTCACCGGTTGTGCCAACCGCGACAATCCCGGTAATGCCAGCAGCGATTTGCGTTTCGATTAGCTTTTCGAAAGCGGAAACGTCAATCCCGTTGTCGCGGAACGGCGTGACCAGCGCAGTAAACGTGCCGCGAAACATTTCAGTTAAGCACGATCACACTTCGATCGTTCCTTCAAAAACGAAGTCGGCCGGACCAGTCAAGGTGACGTTCTTGAATCGTGCGCCTCTTTTCTCAAACCCGACTTGAAGTTCATTTCCACCCCGCACCAGCACCCCGACTGGGCCGTCGATGTTCTCCGTCGCAGCGAAAATAAGCGCACTTGCGACCACACCTGTTCCGCATGCGAGGGTCTCATTTTCGACTCCGCGCTCATAAGTACGGACCGCAATTTGCCTCGCGCCGCGTTTTTTGATGAAATTCACATTGGCGCCTTTTGGCGAAACCATCTCGTGATAACGAATGGCAGCACCTTCTCGCTGCACATCGACATCATCGAGGTCTTGGACGGGGATGACTATGTGCGGCACCCCGCTGTTGACGAGGTGAACGGTCTTGTTTTCATCCCCGACGCGAAGCATCACGTTCAGTCGCAAATCAGTCGGTTCGGTCATATGTAGGGTGACCAAATCACCGGTGAGCTCTGCCGCGATTACGCCGGCAGGGGTTTCAAAAGAAATCTTCTCCTGCGCTCCCGCGATTTTGTTTGCAAAACGTGCGAAGCACCGCGCGCCGTTCCCGCACATTTCGGCTTCGCCTCCATCGCTGTTAAAATACCGCATGCGAAAATCCGCACCGTCGGCGCTTTCTTCGAGCAACAAAATTCCATCGGCACCGATTCCGCGGTGCCGATCGCAGAGATGTGCAATCTGGCCGCGATCGAGATGAAGATCGCCGGCGCGATTGTCGATCAGGACGAAATCGTTTCCGGCGCCATTCATTTTTGTGAAACGCAGCATCCGGTTTCATGTAGCATACTCCGGCGGGACAGCCAACCGCCGTTGCCAGTTGTGAGTTTGGCGTTTACTTATTCCGCGTGAGAAGACTGGCTGCTTCGGCTTTCATCGTGGTTTTGGGACTGACGACAGGGACAGCTTTTGCCGGAGATTACAACGGATTGATTCTCGATCAGATCAAACAAATGCCCAAAGGCGGTCGCTATTCTGTTTCGCGGTTCGCCAAGATCCGCCTGCAATCTTCAGCGCATTTTGAGTCCGGCAAATTTTTCATTCTGCCTTCATCGGCCTCGCCGAGCTTCTGCTCTGGGGCAACTTACCTCGTGTTCATCAGGGCCGTTGAGGCCTTGCGTGCGCGAGGCGAACTCCGTCTCGATTTCGCCACTCTCGAGCAGCTCATCATTCGAGATCAACACGATGGCGAAGGGATCTGGGGCCGATGGAACGCAAACGGACCAGGTACCGCGCGTCTTTTTCACGAGCTGGGGCTTGGCCAGAATTTTGACAATTTTGACCAGGCGAAGCCGGGCGATTTCATGAAAATATTTTGGTCGCGCCAGGTTGGCAAAAGTGAGCACGGGCATTCGACTATTTTTCTGGGAAGGGAGAATCGGTTTGGTGTGGAGTATGTCCGATACTGGTCGAGCAATATCCCATCGGGCTACGGAGAAAAGAGTGTGCCGCGAAGCAAGATCGCCTATGCGATTTTCTCGCGCCTTCAGACACCGAGCAATCTAGCTCGAATCAGCGGCGCGCCTTCTGTCGATTCTTATCTCGCCTCTCTTCTCCGAACCCGTTCAAGTATTGCCGAGGCTGGCACGAAGTGCGGTCTGTGATCGCGTTTTCCACAAATATTCAAGCGTAACGCTTCAACTCGCTTATGTCTGAGCGCGAGAAAACGCTGACCATCAACGAGATTTATCACTCGATCCAAGGCGAGAGTACTTGGGCGGGCCGACCGTGCGTCTTTGTCCGGCTGACGTTCTGCGATTTACGCTGCAATTACTGCGACACCGAATACGCGTTTTACGAAGGGAAAAAGCAGACCCTGACAGAAATCATGGATGCGGTCCGAGCGTTTCGCTGTCCTCTCGTCGAGCTCACAGGCGGCGAACCCTTGTTACAGAAGAACGTGCTGCCGTTGATGTCGATGTTGGCGGACGCGGATTACACCGTGTTACTTGAGACCAGCGGCGCGCACGATATTTCGGAGGTCGATTTGCGAGTCCGCCGGATAATGGATTTAAAGACGCCGGGGAGCGGCGAAGTAGAAAAGAACGTGTGGTCGAACATGGAGCACCTTACTTCGCGTGACGAAGTGAAGTTCGTGATCGGCTCGCGGGAAGATTACGAATGGTCGCGCGAGAACGTCAACCGGTTTGACTTGCCCAAGCGCTGTCACGCTGTTTTGTTTTCGCCGATTTTTGGGCGGATCGATCCTCGGGAAATTGTCGAATGGATTTTGGCCGATCGCTTGGACGTTCGTTTTCAACTTCAGATGCATAAGTTCATCTGGAGTCCGACACAGCGGGGAGTCTGATCGATGCGAGCGCGTTTGACGAAAGATTTTACTTTTGAAGCAGCGCAGATTTTGCCGAAAGCGCCAGCGGGTCATAAATGCAGGCGTATGCATGGCCATAGTTTCAAAATAGAGGTTTCGGTGGAAGGAGATGTCGATCCAACGATCGGCTGGATTTACGACCACGCCGACATCAGTGCGGCCGTGAAACCGCTCTTGAAGATGTTGGACCACTCTTATCTCAACGATATTGAAGGGTTGGAGAATCCGACGATTGAGGAAATGGCGGCATGGCTCTGGAAGAAATTGCAGTCCCAATGTCCTGGGCTCTGCGAGATCGTGGTGCATGAAACGCCGACGGCTCGCTGTGTTTATCGCGGCGAATAGGGCGGGATGGCCTAAACGTTTAGGCGCTTCATCACTTCAATGACCATCTAAGCGCGAGAAGAAGTCCTCGAACAAGTCGTTATAAATTTTTCCGCGTTCGGGGTGATATTGCACCGCGAGCGCGAATGGGT
>QHOQ01000150.1:0-1038 GCA_003219355.1 Verrucomicrobiota bacterium | reverse complement strand
TGTTGACTTTTTCGAATCGATGATTCGCAGTCGTGTCGTAACGCAACGGCTGAATATCATGGTCTTTTTGGTCGGGGTGTTTGTGACCCGGAATATCGAGCTTAAGCGTGCCACCGAGCGCGACATTCAAAACCTGGATGCCTCTGCAAATGCCGAGGATCGGCAGACCGCACGCGAGCGATTTTGAAATCGTCTCGAACTCCCAGCGGTCCCGCACAGGATCCGCATCCTTATCGATCAAGGTCGGATCGGCAATTTCCTGTCGCAGAAATTCCGGCGCGATATCCGAGCCACCCGTCAGCAGCAATCCGTCCATTTGGTCCGTCGAAACGTCGCCTTTGCGCGCATTGCAAACATGAATATCGGGATGCGTTGCGAAAAATGGGTGAAACCATTTTTCATCTTTCTCGCGGATCCAGGTGGCCAGATTCGGCATCATGCAATGTGTGTTGTAGAGGCGCTTGTGCCAAGCGCCTGTTTTGCAAAAAGTCGCGATCGTCGCGGGAATCATGAAGTAACTTGCTTCGGTCCCGAGTTCGCCGCCCGTTATCCAAGCCGGTCCGACAAACGTGGCGTCGAATAACCGGCCTTGTGGCACTTGGCCGCCGTTCCGTGTTCCGATTATGAAAAATTGGCCGAAATCGAACGCCGCATGCCAGCCGACCGCCCACCAAAGCGAACCCGTGACACGAACGCTGACGCAAAGGAGCACGCCGAGCGCGAATATGATTCCGATGTCGATTGTGTTTTCGTGCGGCTTGGACAAGTGCGCGCCAGCAAACAATGCAGTCGTAATCAATGTCGCGGGCCAGAAACCGGCTCCGCGCCAGAGTGACTGCAAAGCGTATCCCCGAAAGACATATTCCTCGGTGACACCGATTAACAACATTGCGACGAGCCACAAAAACGGCGATGTGGTGAGATCGCTGTCGCGCAATGCAATGCCTTGAATGCTCATTCCGCCAGTGATGAGCATTCCTGCTCCGACAAAAGCGATTGCCGCGAAACCCACGATTGATCCATTCCAAAAAAATCCGC
>QHOQ01000149.1 GCA_003219355.1 Verrucomicrobiota bacterium | reverse complement strand
GGTCTTTTTTAATTTCTCGCTGCGCTTTCATCACCGCAATCGGCGCGGTCGAGATATTGAAGAAACTTTTTTTCGCTGACTTGCTCTTTGTCACCTCTGTGCGTCGCAATAATCGCCGGGCGGTTAGAAACTGCGGCTCCTGCTTTAGGATTCCCTGCAAAAGCGAGATCGCGTAACCAAAATTGCGCAGCTCGATCGCCGCCACGGCTTTCAGCCAATGACTGCGCTGAGTCTCGCTCAGTTCCTTTTCAGTTTTGATTGCCATGATGAGCCCGCCTAACAGACGATTATAATTGCAACCGCGCTCTAGCCAGCGAAAAACTGTAGGCACGCATGTCGGCCGTGCCTACAGCAGATCCAACTGTGGCTTTTCCGTTTTCGTGTTGCTTGTCGATCTTCGTTTTTTCGCTTTCTCCGATTGCGCCAGGGCGCCGTTGGGCGCCTCAAGGTGCGATAAGATCTCTTTTGCCCGATCGAGAATTTCCTTCGGCAAACCAGCTAAACGCGCGACTTGGATCCCATAGCTCTTGTCTGCACCGCCCGGCACGATCTTGCGCAGAAAAATAATCTGATCGTTCCACTCACGCACGGCCACATTGAAATTACAGACGCCGCTCCGCTCTGCCGCGAGTTTGGTCAGCTCGTGATAGTGGGTTGCGAAGAGCGTGCGCGCCTTGATTTTGTCGTGCAGAAACTCCGCTACACTCCATGCGATGGACAGCCCGTCGAACGTCGATGTCCCTCGACCGATCTCATCCAGAATGACGAGACTTCGCTCCGTCGCGTTGTTGACGATGTTAGAAGTTTCATTCATCTCGACCATGAAAGTCGATTGCCCGCGCGCGAGATCATCATTGGCGCCGACGCGGGTGAAAATGCGATCGACCAGGCCGATCTCCGCGCTTTCCGCCGGGACGAAGCTGCCGATCTGTGCCATCAGTACAATCAGCGCGACCTGACGGATGTAAGTGGATTTTCCCGCCATGTTCGGTCCGGTGATGATGGCTAGCCGCAGCTTCTCGCCCTGGAGCGCCGTGTCGTTCGGCACAAACTTTTCTTCCACCAGGTTTTGATCGAGTACTGGATGTCGCCCGTCTTTAATCGCCAGCCGCGTCGTCTCAGTTAGCACCGGCCGGCAATACCGGAAGAGTCGCGCCGTCTCCGCGAGCGCGCAGATAACATCGATAATCGCAATTGCGCTGGCAGTTTGCTGAATCAGTGGCAACTCGTTCAAAGTCTCATCCCGCAATTTTTGGAAAAGTTGATATTCGAGCTGGCGCGCCCGTTCGTCCGCCCCAAGAATTTTCGCTTCCATCTCCTTTAGTTCCGGCGTGATAAAACGCTCCCCACCTACGGTCGTCTGTTTGCGGGTGTAATGCGCGGGCACGTTCGCCAGGTTCGACTTCGTTACTTCAATGAAATAGCCGAACACCGAATTGTACCGCACTTTGAGCGATTTGATGCCAGTGGCCGCGATTTCGCGTTCCTGTAATTGGCTGATCCAATTCTTTCCCTCGCGCGAACCCTGCCGCACCCTGTCAAGATCGACATCGTAGCCGTCGCGAAAAATTCCACCCTCCTTCAGCGGTAACGGTGGATCATCCACCACCGCGCGAGTCAGCTTTTCTGCCAGCTCCGGCGTTTCACGCAAATTGTTCTCCAACTCTTGGGCAAGAAACTCAACCTTCCCATTTTCGTTTATGTGCGTCGCGCCGAACGCGAGACGATCGAGTAATTTTTGTAGCTCACTTTTCAATTTCGGGATTTGCTCGAGCGAAATTTTGAGGGCAACGAGATCGCGGGCGTTACCTGAAGTCTGGCTTAATCGCGAGATCGCGCGCTCGATATCGCGGATCACCTTGAGCGACGCGCGCAGCGATGCGAGTAAATCCGGCTCTTGCAATAAATCCGCGATCATTTGCTGGCGGCGCTCCAACTCCGTCAGGTTGCGCAGCGGTTGCAAAATCCACGCGCGCAATTTGCGTCCGCCCATTGGCGTGATTGTGCGATCGAGCACTGCGAGCAAACTGGTGTCGCGACTATTTCGCGACTCAACCAACTCGAGGTTGGTTTGCGTAGCAGCATCGAGCAGCACGTGATCGGTGGACGCATCGCAACGCAATGACGTGAGATGATCGATATTCCGGCGAAGTTGATGCTTGAGATAATGGATGATCGCGCCGGCGGCCGCGATCGCCTGCGGCATTTGTGCGCAGCCGAATCCGTCTAGCGATTTAACTTTGAAATGTTCGCATAAGGTGAAGGACGCCTGTTCCGGCAGAA
>QHOQ01000148.1 GCA_003219355.1 Verrucomicrobiota bacterium | reverse complement strand
TTCCGACGGCGCGACACGGGCCAATTCGTCGAAGAGCGATTGTCGATCTTCCAGTTGTGCCACTCGAAACTCGCCCGTGCTTAGATCGGCATACGCGAAACCAAAAACCCACCCATCGCCGAATACCGCGCCCAAATAATTCGCGCGTTTGGCTTGGAGCAAATCGAGATCGCTCACTGTGCCTGCGCTGATAACCTGGGTGATATCACGCGAGACGATTTTGCCCGGCTGGGGCTCACTCGTCTGATCGCAGATTGCGACGCGGCGGCCGGCTTTGATCAGTTTGGCAATGTAAGTCGGCGCCGCGTGATAGGGCACACCGCACATCGGCACTTCGTTGCGCTTGGTCAACGCGACGTTAAGCAGCGCCGATGCCTCCTTGGCGTCCTCGAAAAAGAGCTCGTAAAAATCACCGAGCCGAAAGAACAGAAGTGTGTCCGGCGGAATGCTGCCTCGCAGCCGCCGATACTGCTGCATCATGGGAGTGAGTACGTCCGCCATCGCTCCAGTTTGTTAATCGCAACAGACAATTGCGAGTTTGTAATTCGTCGGCTTCGCTTGTCTATCGCAGGTCGCCTTTCGCCCGCGCGAGACACGCTTTGAGCTGATACGCGAAAATCGCAACGCCCGGTTCCTCAAATATCTGGTCGTGACAGCCCGGGAGCCTGTGCACCTCGATTCCCCCTGCGGCCATCCCGCCCCATCCAAGAAGGGGATCTTCCTCAAACAGGTCGGTTGGAGGTTGATGCTCTACTCGCAAAAGGTCGATCTTTCCAGAAAACGGTTTTAGTTCATAGCGTCGGCGCGCCGCAAGACCTACTTCTTGAAGATAAATATATCGCAGTCGGCAGGGCAGTCTTTGGAAGTTCCTTCGCAAATCGAGGTCAATCAGGTGACCCTGACACCATCCATGGAACCCATGGGCACAGCGAACTGATAAGTCTGCACTGAACCTGAGCAACGTTTTTAACCTGAGCAATGTCTTTAAGCTGAGCAAAGTTTTAAAAAAATGCCTGCTCAGCACTCGTCCCGGCTTAACCGGAAGATGTGAACGCAAGACGAGGATCTCTAATTTATTCCGCAGGGAAAGATCCTTGCGTCGTTTTGGATATTCACCGCCGTGCGAATCGAGAAGCGCTAGCATGCGGACTTCATCGCCGTCCGCGGTCAGGCGCCTCGCCATTTCGAAAGCGACCACTCCACCAAACGATGCGCCACAGAGAAAATAGGGTCCGCGCGGTTGATGCTGGCGCAGCGCGTCGATGTAAGACTTCGCCATTTCCTCGACGGAACGCAGGTGAGGGGATCGGCCATCGAGACCTCGCGGCTGAAACGCGAAAATCGGCTGGTCGTCTGGGAGGTAACGCGCCAAGATACGAAACTGAAGAGCGCCCGCACCCGCGCCCGGGACGCAATAGAGCGGCGGCTTGTTTCCGCGTAACCGCAGAGCCACCAGCCGCAAATCAATCTCACTCAAGCCTCCGCGCCTGATTATTTCAGCGAGTTTCCGGATGGTCGGCGCTTCCAGCAAGGTGGAACCGGGTAAGTCTATTCCGCAAAATTTCTCCACCGCGGCGAACATTGTCGCAGCAGCGAGCGAATCGCCGCCGAGTGCAAAAAAATCATCCGTTGTTGCGACTGTTTCGACTGCAAGGACCTTTTCCCAAATGCGGACGAGCTGGAGCTCGATCGCATCGACTGGGTCCGCTTTCGAATTCCCCAATTGCATTAGGTCCGCGGCTTTGCTGGCAAGGGTAACGCGATCAATTTTTCCAGAGGCAAGACGAGGTAATTCTTGGAGCACAAGCAGGCGGCTGGGCACCGGCAAAAACTGCTGGAGCGTGCGATGCCAGGCAGGAGACGAACAATCCGTCTGCGGGCGCGGAACCACAAAGGCGACCAGTCGCCACCCATTGGATACATCCTCCAATACGGTCACCACTGCTTCGTCAAGTAAATCTGTTGCCCGCAGGGCCGCTTCAATTTCTGACAGATCCACTCGCAGACCGCGGATTTTCACCACTTCATCCACGCGGCCCAAATGCTCCAAGTTGCCGTCTGGCAGAAAGCGTCCCAGATCGTTGGTGGTGAAAATCCTGGTGTCGGTTGCGTGAGGATCGCTCCGAAATTTTTCCGCAGTCGCATCCGGGCACCGCCAATATCCCTGCCGCAAGTACGCGCTGCGCACAGCGATTCTGCCCTCGCCGCCGTTCTCAACTGGTTGGCTTTGGCCATTGACGAGGAAGACTTTAACATCCCCGACCGGACGTCCGACGGTTACTCGCCCGCTCGGCAGTGCGGTATGTTTATCAATCATCGCCGCGCAGATCAGACCCGTCTCGGTTGAAGCGAGTGCGTTCACTAAGCGGCAGCGGTTTGGAAAACGCTGCTGGAAAACTTCCACGTCACCGCGAAGCATTGGCTCCCCGCCAAGGCGAACTAAACGCAGGTTGGCAAAAACTCCGTTGTCGCCAGTTGCTTGCACAAGGTGACGAAAAACGGTGGGCACCGAGTGATAGATGGTAATGCTCTGTTCGCGAATCCAAATCGCCAACCGTTCAATACCTTGCGATCGCAGATGAAACGGGCAGAGCGTTGCTCCGTTGAGGAGCGCCCCAAACAACGCAGTGCTGGAGGCGGCAAAACTGCATGAAGTCAGCAGGGACAGGCGATCGTCTGGCGTAAGCTGGATCAGATCTCTATAAACATCCGCATCATGCACAATCCCGCGGTGATTTTGCCAGACGCCTTTGGGCGTTCCGGTCGACCCCGACGTGTACATGAGCCAGGCGCCGGCCTCGGGCGAGACTGCAGAAAAATCCGTGCGTGTTGAAGATGGAGTAAAGTCATTGCCTATTGGCAAGATCGACAATTGTTCGGTGGCAAGCGAATTAGCCAGGTTCGCATTCATTTGATCAGCGATCAAAAGCCGCGCGTGCGAATCGGCCAGCAGGGCGCCCAAGCGCTCAATTGAATTACACGGGTCCAACGACAGATAAATCTTGCCCGCTTTAAGAACGGCAAGGATAGCGGCAATCAACCCTGCCTCATGCTGCATGAGGAGCGCGACCGGTTCTGACCTGGCGTCCGAACGTTCAAGAATTTGACCAGCCAGCGCGTTCGAACGCTGATCCAATTCCGCGTAGGTCCATTCCGTGCTCCTTGCGCTGACGGCTATTCGGTCGCCATCCCAAGCTACGATCTGCGCGAACCGTTCAGGAATGGATTGTTCTATTTCTGCCGGTCCGAGGAGGGCTTCGGGCCGGTTCGCCGTCGGTGCGCTCGCGCTGCTCATTCAAGCATGTACTTGTTCAGGACCATCTTTCGCAGACGCGAGTCAGTATCGCGGACTGGATAGACCTTGTGCGGCAGGATTGCTTCGCTGAAATCCGTCCGGCACGCGCCAGTGTAGCCGATCATTAATTGAAACCTGGGCTTGATCGAATTGCGGCTCCCATAATGGAAACAGCCAGAGGATTCAATAAAAAGAACGGTGCCGCGCGGGTAGCAGAATTCGATAGCTTCCTTTCGGTCCACGACAGAGTAAATATCCTCGTCACTTACGCGATAGCCGCGTTGTCGGCTCCAATAGTTCAGGGCCCACCGGGCTTTTTGCGAAATACCGCGCGGGAAAAACGTCCAAGGGCCATGTTCGGGGGTTGTGTCCCGCAGCAGCACGAGAATGTAAACATTCGGCAGCGAATAGTAGTCGATGTGGTAAAGCTGGCTGTCACGGGGGTTGTCTGGTTGATCATCGAAGGCGGCATTTGATTCCATAACGCGAATACCCGGCGGAAGCGTCGTGGAGAGCGCCGGAATGGACTGCAAATAGTGGCTCACGACGGAAAGCGCATCGCTCGAAGTGGCAAAGTCGAGGAACGACGGATATTTCTCCAGATCCTCCGGCGTACAGATATCTTGAGTATAGCTTCGATAAGCGCCCTTGGACGAACGCTGCTCTCCAGAACGTTCGGCGATAATCTTGTCCGCATCCTCCAAAACACGATCGAGGTTGGGGAGGGACATTGAGGTGTCAAGAGCCCAACCGTCTTTCATCTCGATGGGCGGCCGACTCAATCCACCGTTTTCCTCGAGCAGGGTAGCTAACTGGGTTTGATACAAGGACCTGCGCCAGTCGTCCTGGCGGCCGAACTTTAGCCGGTTATAGAAATAGGCCAAGCGCATCGTGTTGGCGATGCCGAGGCCCGACATGTGGTTTGCGTG
>QHOQ01000147.1:6672-8061 GCA_003219355.1 Verrucomicrobiota bacterium | reverse complement strand
TTCCGCCGGATAGAGTCAACCAGTTGACTCGGCGCCGTTCCTCTGCGCGGAGATCCAAGAGCATGATAATGAACAGAAAAAGGACCATGACCGCACCCGCATAAACCAGGACTTGAATGATGCCGATGAAATAAGCATCGAGCGACATGAAGAGCGCGGCGAGACCGAGAAAAGAAACCACGAGACTCAGTGCGCTTGCTACGGGATTGCGATTGATGACGACAGCGACGCCGAAGATCAGCATCAAGAGGGCGAAGACCCAAAAGAGAAACGGAGGCATTATCGATGGCGGATGGCGGATGGCGGATGGCGGATTGTAGTGTGATACCACCTGAATCCTGAGCCCTGAACCTTAAATCCTGTCTTCACTTTTTCTCGTTCCATTTCAAAACAACGCCGTGCATAACACCGCCAATTTCGAGGAGTTTTTCCTTATGATGCACCATGTCGGCGCGGGTGAATCCGGTGATAGCGTAATCTTTGCGGAGATAAATAGCCTGTTCGGGACAGACCTCCTCGCACATGCCGCAGAAGATGCAGCGAATCATGTCGATATCGAATTCTTCAGGATATTTTTCAACCTTAGCGAACCGGTCCGTTGAAGGAATTTCGCCCGGGATAATCTTGATGGCGCGCGGCGGACAAATGAATTCGCATAACTGACAAGCGACGCAGCGGACGCGACCATCCGAATCTCGCACGAGCGCCGGTGCTCCACGATAATGGTCCGGCAAACTGCTGTCCCATTTTTCCTCGGGATACTGCATCGTGACCTTGGTGCGCCCGAGCAGCATGTTCTTAAAATGCTTCAGCGTGATGGCGAGGCCGGCGACGATCGCGGGCAGGTACATTCGTTCGCGCCAGTTCAGCTTCGGGCGTGGAACTGTAACGGCCATAATCAAAAATTGAGTCGGGAAAACAGGAAAGCGGGAAAACTTAAATGCTGATGGAGACGCAATACCTGCCGAGGCGAGTTAACTTTTTCTGAGTTCTTGTTTTCCTGATTCATCAAGACGGAAGGTATGCGAGGATGATTGCCGCGATAAAAATATTCACGAGCGCGATCTCAAAAAAAAACAGCCAGCCGAGCCGCATAAGTTGATCGTAACGGAAACGCGGCAGTGTCCAGCGCACCCACATAAACACAAAGATTAAGGCGGCGACTTTTGAGAAGAAGACCGCAATATTAATAAGGCCGAAAATCCAGCCATGCGACCCGTCGGGGATCCACGGAAAATGCCAGCCACCAAAAAACAAAGTCACGATCACGGCCGATCCAGTGATCATGGCCGCGTATTCGCCAAGAAAAAACAGCGCAAATTTCATTGAGCTGTATTCGGTATTGTAACCGCCAGCGAGCTCCTGTTCGGCTTCGGGTAAATCAAACGG
>QHOQ01000147.1:0-6641 GCA_003219355.1 Verrucomicrobiota bacterium | reverse complement strand
CGATCGTGAAAACAATGAATGAAATGAT
This sequence comes from Verrucomicrobiota bacterium, assembly GCA_003219355.1. GTDB lineage: Bacteria > Verrucomicrobiota > Verrucomicrobiia > Chthoniobacterales > UBA10450 > Udaeobacter. The sequence goes on along the minus strand of QHOQ01000147.1, from coordinate 6,613 downwards.
CATGGGGATGGTGAGCAACCATTTCCATGGGTTCGCCCAATCGCCGACGAACGGTGCGATGAGCCAGCCGTGCTCGATCTGATAACGCACGACACTGGTGAGACGCAGGTTGCCGACGAGCAGAAACACCGGAATGACTGCAAGCCCGAGCGACAGCTCGTAAGAGAGCATTTGCGAACTCGAACGGATACCGCCCAGAAACGGATACTTGGAATTGGATGCCCAACCGCCGATAACGATTCCGTAAACGCCGAGCGAGGCGATGGCGAAGACGAACAGGATTCCGACGTTAACATCCGCGATCACCATCGGGACGCCGAGCAGCGTGCTGCCAAAAGGAACAACCGCGATGGTGATGATGGCTGGCATTACCGCCAGACACGGCGCGAGCCAGTAATAAAATGTGTTTGCGGCGCGTGGCGTGAAATCTTCTTTCAGCAGCAATTTGAACATGTCGGCAATCGGTTGAAAGAGGCCGATGGGACCGACCCGATTCGGCCCGAGCCGGTCTTGGATCGCCGCGCTCACTTTCCGCTCGGCATAAACCGCGTAGGAAACCATCGGCAGGATCACCACAAAGAGGATCCCAAGGATCTTCAGCAGCGAAGTGACGATGAAAAAAGAATCCATCTCGATCTTGTGGTTTTAGTGTGTTGCAACAAGTGAAGCTTTACAACGCCCGATGTCGTCCAGAATTCCAACGGCACCAAACACACAGGAATCCTGCAGCGTCCGCTGTCCTTAGCGGATAACATGAACTCGACGTCGCCATGTCCAGGTGGAGTGCGGTTCCTTCGGTGGTTGCCGCGGCGAAGCCAATTCGGACGTCATGTTTGCCTTGACCGAACGGCGCGGCGCCTGGCCTGGATCGCAACGGCGAGCTCGATTTTTTCCTCGTCGCTGGGATGGGTCGGCGGCAATTCTTCCATTTGTAAGATGTGCACGCCGAGATCGCCGATTTTGCTGAACGTCAACCCAGTAAACTGCGGGACTGTTTCGCCAATCCGCCGAAAAACATCATCGATGGAGAGAAGCGAGTCGCCTCCGCCGACTGCCTGGAGCAAATCACGCAAAATCTCCCAGTCGTCGCGCGCATTTCCGGGCGGGCGCACAGCGCGATTCAGTCGTTGCAATCGCCCTTTGCCGTTGATCATTGAGCCGCGTTTTTCCGCAAAACCGCACGCGGGAAGAACAACCGTTGCCTTTTCGGTCGCCTCGCTCGACAAGATATCCATCACCACGAACGCTGAGAGCTGCGAAAGTTGGTCGATGGATATGCCCAAATGCATTGGGTTTTCTCCCAAAACTGCCAGCCCTTTGATTTGTCCGGATTTCACCGCCTCAGCAATCGCGAGCAGGTTCGCGCCCGGTTCAGCTGTCGATTTAAGAATCAGTCGTGCGCCGTTTGTGTTTGGATTGCGATCTTCACTCAGCAAAATGTGGTCGCCTGGTTCCCGCCGCGGGACGATGTCGATCAACTTTACGCCTAACGACTCCGCTAGTTGCAACGTGAGCCAAAGTTCCTCGTTCGTCATGCGCCCGGAGGCGATGATCGCGATTTCCGAGCCGCCGACCTGCGTCAATTGCAATACCGCCCGGTCAATAGCGGTCTTCCAATCCGTCGCCGCGAGTTTGTTGCCCACACGAACCTGCGGCTCGATCAAGCGGTTCTCGGCTTCGAGATAATAGAAGTTGAGCCGGCCGTAGTCACACATCCAGCATGAGTTGACGTGATCGTTCTCGCGCGGGGTTTGCCGATAAATCACGTCTTCGCGCGCGCCGATGATGGTGTTGCAACCAGTGGCGCAGCTCGTGCAGATGCTTTTCGTTTCCTTCAAGAACCAGACGCGCATCTTGAACCGAAAATCCGTTGAGGTCAGCGCGCCAACGGGACAAATGTCGACAGTATTAAGAGAATAATTATTCTCCAGGCGCTTCCCAGGATGCGCCGTCAACTCCGTGTAACTACCGCGATCGACGAAACCTAGCACGTCGTCTTTGGCAATCTCCTGGCAGAAACGAATGCAGCGCGAGCAAAGAATACAGCGCTCATCATCGAGCGTAACGCGCGGCCCGAGCACGACGTTTTTCGGCTTCTTCACTTTATTTTCTAGAAAACGAGACTCGCTCGTTCCGTACTCGACGCTGAATTCCTGCAAGCGGCATTCGCCCGCTTGGTCGCAAATCGGACAATCGAGCGGGTGATTAATGAGGAGAAATTCCATCACGCCCCGCTGGCATTCCTTCACGAGCGGAGAGCTTGTGCGTACACCCATTCCCTCGCTGACATCCTGCGCGCACGAGATTTGTGGACGCGGCATCCAATTGATCACGGGTTTACCATCCAGCCCCAATTCCGGTTTGCGCTCAGGGCCCATTTTCGGCATTCCCATCTCGATCAGACACATTCGGCAATTGCCCGGCGAGCTAAGCTTTTTGTGATAGCAATAACGCGGAACGTAACTACCGGCTTGCTCGCAGGCTTCGATCAGGCGCGTGCCCTTCGGAAACCGATGCCACACGCCGTCGATTTGGACGTTGAACATTTGTGGCGCGCTGGATATTTTGTCGTTCATTGGAGACGAATCAGGAAAGCAGGAAGAGAAGCCGATCTGTTAATTCTTGATCCCCGCCGCGTTCTTCCTTTCCTGCTATCCTTCTTCATTTAGATTGTTCCCGCAGCGCCGGCTTTTTCCCAGCCGGGATCATGTGCCATTGGTGCGGTGGGAATTTGTTCCTCTTCGATCAACTCCTCCGGCGTGTATTCCGGTGGAAGTGGTGGCGGCACTGGCTTCGTTGCGCGCTTTGCGAATTCCTCTTGGAATTTCTGGACAAAACTCTGCGTTGGCCACGCGCAGGCCTCGCCGAACGCGCAGATGGTCCGGCCAGCGATGTTATCGCCGATTGTTTTCAAAGTCTTCGGATCTTCGGTCACACCGCCGCCGCGCAGCATTCGGTCAGTGATCTTTTGCATCCAAAGCGAACCTTCTCGGCACGGTGTGCATTGGCCACAGCTCTCGTGCGCATAAAACTCGTTGATGTTGTTGAGCGTCCAAACCATATCGCGCGAGTCATCCAACACGATGACGCCGCCCGATCCCGCCATTGAACCGGCTGCAGTGAGCGAATCAAAATCCATCGGGATTTCGTCGATGGATATCTCGCCTTCGATTGTCGATCCATCGGGTTGCTTTTGCTTGAGCTTAAATCGTTCATCTGCTCGAAGCACTTTGGCAGAGCTGCCGCCCGGAATGACCGCCTTTAATTGTCGCCCGGGTTTCAAACCGCCCGCCATTTCGTAGATCAGTTGACCCATGGTTACCGCGCCGACTTCAATTTCAAAATAACCGGGCTGCTGAACGTCGCCACTAACGCATACGATTCGCGTGCCAGTATTATTCTGTCGCCCAAGTCGCGCGTAGTTTGCGCCACCCATCGCGATAATGTGCTTTACGTGACACAGGGTCTCGACGTTGTTCACGATCGTCGGGCACATGTAAAGACCGAGGACCGCTGGGAAGTATGGTGGCTTAATGCGCGGATAAGCGCGCTTCCCCTCAAGCGACTCGATTAAGCCGGTTTCTTCTCCGCAAATGTAAGCGCCTGCGCCGCGATGAATATAGACCTCAACATCGAACCCGGAGCCGAGAATATTTTTGCCAAGGAGATTGTGTTCTCGCGCTTCTTCAATGGCGCGTTCGAGAATCTTCGCGCCTTCGGGAAATTCGCCTCTGATATAAATATAGGCAGTGCGCGCGTTTAAAGCGAAACAGGAGATCAGGATGCCTTCGAGCAATTGATGTGGATCTTCGTGGATAATGTAGCGGTCCTTGAACGTGCCCGGCTCCGATTCATCCGCATTACAAATCAAATAGACCGGCTTTTTCTCATCCGGCTTGATGAAACTCCACTTCACACCACACGGAAATCCGGCGCCGCCGCGACCGCGGAGACCGGATGTTTTGACTTCATTAACGATTTCGGTACGCGACATCGTCACCGCCTTCCGCAACTGTTCGTAACCGCCGTCATGCAGGTAGGTGTCGATTTCGACCTTCCAATCGTCCCGTCCGATGTTTTTGAAAATCAGGCGATGCTCGAGCGGGTGAGGAGATGTTTGATGTTTGATGTGTGATGTTTGATTTCGGAGAAGCTCCACCACGGACTCGGCGCGTACATTTTCGCGTAGGTCTTCGCCGATCATGCAGATCGGCGCGGTGCCGCAGCTGGCGAGACATTCGACAAATTCAATGCTGTAGTTTCCATCGGCGCTCACCGAAATCGGATTGTGTATTCCATCGTTCTGGTGCCGGTGCTCAATTCCAGTCGCCGCACAAAAATTTTCCATTAACTGGTAGCTCCCGGTCATGGCACAACTAAGTGTCCGGCAAACACGAATATGCGTTTTGCCAGCGCGTTCCCGGCGGAACATTGGATAAAAGGTGACCAGCTCGAGAATGTTGATCGGCTGCAACCCGAGTTTTGCGGCGATCCATTGCACGCCTTCGTCGCTAATGAATCCGAAGTGTTCTTGCCAAAGATGCAGCAGCGGCATCGCCCCGCTTCGTCGCCGGTCGGCCGGATAACGACCGATCGCCTCCTCCATTTTTTGCTCCAACTCGGCGGGAACGCATGTGCTCGTCGAGTCCACGGAAGCGATGGCTTAATCGGACAATGTGCTGTCCTTTGATTGCACCTTGTCGTCTTTGAAAACGACCGTCACCGTGTCTTTGCCCTGTCGGTAAACGTAAGTCATCTTTTTCATGATAATGAAATCCTGATTGTCAATGGAAGTAGGCCGCCCGAGGATCGATTCCACCTGTTTTTGCGACATTCCCTCGGCCACTTCATCGACATTCGCCTTTGTGATTCGCTTGCCACCGCAAGAGACACAGAGCACTAGAGCGAGTAAGAGTCGAGAGAGTCGTTGTAAGATCGACATGTTCATCTGTCGCATTCGCCCATCACGAAGTCCAAACTGCCCAGCACAGCGGGCACGTCGCTCACCATGCAACCCGGGAGAAGTTCGGGCAGGATGCTGAGATTGACAAACGATGGCGCACGAATTTTCAGCCGGTACGGCACACCGCCGCCCTTGCTGTTAACGTAAAACCCCAGCTCACCTTTTGGATTTTCCGCCGCGAAATAAATTTCGCCGGGAGGCGCGTCGAGTCCTTCCGTCACAACAATGAAATGATGGATCAGCTCTTCCATCTTCGTCATGACACGCGATTTCGGAGGCGTCATGTTCTTCCAATCCACGACATTAATCGGTCCGCTCGGCAGTTTATCGATAACCTGGCGCAAGATCCGCACGCTTTGCCGCATCTCCTCAATACGCACTAAGTAGCGATCATAACAATCTCCCGCACTGCCGATCACGACATCGAAATCGTAATGCTCATAATCGAGATATGGATGTTTACGCCGCAAATCATGCTCGATTCCGCTTCCGCGCAAATTTGGACCGGAAAGCGCGTAGGCAATCGCGCGATCTTTCGGAATGACGCCGACGTCTCTTGTTCGATCGACAAAAATACGATTCCGTGTGAGCAATTTATCGCATTCGTCGAGGCTCGGCATAAATCCATCGAGAAAATCTTTGAGCCGCGGAATGAAATTTTCGGGAAGATCCCGAATTTGTCCGCCCACGCGAGTGTAAGAGGTGGTGAAGCGCGCGCCTGTCAACAGCTCGAAAAGATTATAAAGTTTTTCGCGCTCGGTGAAGGTGTAAAGAAAGACGGTCATTGCGCCAAGGTCGAGAGCCATCGCGCCGAGACCCATCAAATGTGACGAGATACGCGACGTCTCGCAGCAAATCGTCCGAATCGCTTTGCCGCGCGGCGGAATTTCCCAGCCCATCAGTTTTTCCACCGCGAGCGCGTAAGCGACGTTGTTCGAAAGTGGCGCGAGATAATCGAGGCGGTCGGTGTAAGGCACGAATTGGTTGTACTGCATGTTCTCTGCGATTTTTTCGTCGCCGCGATGCAAAAAGCCGATGTCCGGAGTCGCTTTCGTAATGATTTCGTCATCGAGCTCGAGTACCAGTCGCAAAACGCCATGCGTGGCCGGATGCGACGGTCCCATGTTGAGCACCATTTTCTCGCCAATATCGTCGTCGGGATGGCGCAATTTCGCGTCCGCCGCGGCGACTCGTGTTACTGGGTCGGGCGATTCAATCTCACGTGTGGTAAAAGGCATAAAATCGACAGAGGTAACTACGCTCGCGACAGGGAATAAGCACGCAAGCATAAAGTGACAGGTGTTCGATGTATCGCGTGCAGGCGGCGACTTCTTGTCCTTGAGAACCTTAAGGGACTAGCGAATCGTTAGGAAAAGTTCCTTTTGGCGTGCCGCAAAAACGAACACATCAGCGGCGTGCGTTCTCTCAGAATCTACTCGCAGCGCGCAATGAGGCGCGTTAACTACTGCGTGTATGCCGAAAAAGATCGCGCTGCTTTTCGCCGGGCAGGGTGCGCAAAGCGTTGGAATGGGGCGCGATTTGGCGGAGCAATTTGCTGCCGCAGCTGATTTGTTTCAGCAAGCGGACGAAATTCTCCGGCGGAGGTTGAGCGAGATTGCGTGGAGCGGTCCGATCGAAGAATTGACGAAG
>QHOQ01000146.1 GCA_003219355.1 Verrucomicrobiota bacterium | reverse complement strand
TCCATCGAATCTAGTCGGACCTTGGTCGTAAGCCGCAAAACCGACATGTAGATCAGGCGAAAGATTATGGCTGTAACGAAGTCTTTGCAGGCGACACGCCTACCGCTACAGGCATCCTGAATTTTAGGGCGCGACCAGCCTTCGCTAAAACTTCGGCCCGGCAGGCGTCGCCCGTCCCTCCAGGAATTCGAGCGCTTTGTCGTAGCTTCGGCGCTGGAGATAGTGGGACAATCGCGGATCAATCGGGCGCGGAAGCGTCGCTTGCAACTTGTCGATTTTTTCCGAGATCACGCGTAGCCGGGCAATGTGTGCTTCTTCGTCACGACGACTCGCTTCGTCGTGAATGATCGCGACGCGTTCCCGCAACGCTTCTTTAAGATCGAAAACTGCTTTTTGTCGGGTCTTCCATCACCAGTTCAGCGCGGCCCGATTTCGGAGAGGAGTTGCCGCTTAGCTTCGAGCCAGTCTGAATCCACGTCGCCCGGCAGAGCGAATCGGCGCCGGCGTTCCGAAATGAAATAGGCGCGCATACGAATTTGTTCATCCGACGGCTCTGCCGTTTGCTGCCCCGCTTCAGAAGGCATGGAGACTTTTGCTTTCGCCGCACTCGACCCTTTCTGGCGCATCGGTCCGCCGGATTTTGGACTCGTCGATGCGCGGCGCGGCGACGTTTTCTTGATTTTCATTTCGGAAGACGACCCGCCAGCTTCTGGCGGTCCTCCAGTTTTAGCTTGGACAATTTTGCTCTTTTTAGGCACAGATTGATTGGTGTTGATGATTTCAATTCGTTTACTGCGCATCCCGTGTTCCGCAAGTGGTTTCTCGCCTGCGTTTGGTGCAATAGAAAATCGCAATAACTTCCTGGCATGAGACACTTCGTTTTCCGCTGGGCCATCACCACGGTTGCGGTCATGGTCGCCTCATCGATCATCCACGGGATCCGTTACGATAGCGTCGCCGCATTGATCGGGGCCGCGCTTTTGCTTGGGATTCTCAATGCATTTCTCCGTCCCATCCTTTTGATTCTCAGTGCGCCACTAATTCTGCTGACATTGGGGATTTTTATTCTGATCGTGAACGGTCTGATGCTGCTCTTGGTACCGAGTCTCGTGATCGGGTTTCACGTTGACACTTTTGGCAGCGCATTCTGGGGCGCGATTGTAATCAGCATCGTCAGCTGGTTACTCAGCGCATTTTTTCGCGGTAGCGATGGACGGGTGCACGTGCTCACGCATCACACCCAAATGCGGCGTGTCCGGGGTCGCGTAATTGGGCCAGACGAACGACGCTGAACGCGAAACGTTCTCTCTCTGCCTAAGCGAGATACCTGCTTAAGCGCGAGCGCAGTTCGGTGCGCGCACGGAAAAGAACGCTTTTTACCGCGGGCACAGAAAGATCGAGCACCTCGGCGATTTCCTCATAACTAAGCTGTTCGTAGCGTCGCAAAACCAGAGCCATGCGTTGACTCTCGGGAAGTTGCATGATCGCGTCTTCAATGGCTTGCTGGAGTTCGGTCTCCAGAAGTGATGCATCCGGAGCCGGATTCTTTTCATCCTTCAAAGGAAATTCCTCCGCGCCTGGCTCCGATTGGAGCGGAACAAGCGCGTGACGCTTGGACCGACGCAACTCGTTGAAGACAAGGTTGCGCGTAATTTTTAGCAACCAGGTCGTAAATTTCGCGCGCGGAACGTATCGGCGGGCGCTTTTCCAGACACGGATAAAGACTTGCTGCGCAATATCTTCGACATCTGAGTTGCTCCCGAGCATGCGCGCCACTGTCCCGGCGACAAGACTTTGGTGTCTTTCTATGAGTTCCTCGAATGCGCGGGTGTCCCCTCCGCTCACCAATTGCATGAGCCGCACATCCTCAGCGTCCTCATCCGATCTTCCCGCGGTTCCTCGATCTTTGCCAGACATTGGTCACTTAGACGTGCATCGAGCGGGATTTGCTGAGAATCTGGCAGGTGACGGAAATCTGCTCCTTTCCGACATTCGTCGTCATGGTTTTTGTTGCAAGCTGGAAGCGCTCTGTGCATTCTTGGTTGCCCGAGGCTTTGACCCTGGGTTGCAAATGAATTACCTGCTGATTCCCAAAGAACTTAGACCAATCGCCGAAAAAGTTGAGGTGGGTCTGCGGATCTCAGAGGCCGATGCCCTCAATCTGTATCGTTCGAACGATCTCAACGCGCTCGGGATCATTGCCAACATCATGCGGGAGCGAAAAAATGGAAACTACGCCAGCTACATCCACAACCGTTACATCAACTATTCCAACATCTGTGTGCTCTCCTGCCAGTTCTGCGCCTTCGCCGCCAAGAAAAGGGACGCCCATGCCTTTGAATATGCTGTCGACGAGATTATCAGTGCAGTCGCGGAAGCGCTCCCCCTTGGAATAACCGAAGTACACATGGTTGGCGGCTTGCATCCGACGCTGAAGAAGGATTGGTACCTGGACCTCCTGCGCGGCCTTCGTGCGCTCGATCCCGATCTCCACATAAAGGCTTTCACTGCGATTGAAGTGCGGCATCTCGCTAGGCGGATCTTTCGCATGTCGATCCCGGACACGCTCGAGCTTTTGCGCGATTGCGGCCTTGGCTCAATCACAGGCGGCGGCGCGGAAATTTTCGATTCCGCTGTGCGGGACCAGATTTGCCGCGGGAAAGAAACGGCCATCCACCGAACCTGGCATGGAATGGGCGGCCGCAGCACGTGCACGATGCTCTACGGACATATCGAAACCCTTGCTCACCGCGTCGATCATTTGCGCCAGCTCCGCGAGTTGCAGGATGAAACCGGCGGTTTTACCGGATTCGTCCCTTTTGCTTTCGAGCCGCAGACGACCGTCCTCGCGCACGTGAAACCCGCGTCTGCGTTTGAGCAACTTCGCAATCTTGCCGTGAGCCGCATTTATCTCGATAACATCGATCATCTCACCGCTTATTGGGTGAGCATGGGGTTGCCGCTTGCGCAGGTTTCCCTCGGTTATGGTGTAGACGATTTGCACGGCACCATTATCGAGGAAAAAATTTTCCACATGGCGGGTGCGACCACTCCGCAGCAGCAAACGGTCGCAGCGCTCGAACATGCAATCCGGGAGGCTGGCCGTGAACCCGTTCAGCGCGACAGCTTCTACCGACATCTAGCTCCTTCGGCGCAAAACGGATCGAAACCCGCCTCAGCAGCGGACTCTGAATTAATTTGCGCCTGACGAGCGGGAAATCGCTGCGAATCGGGTGCGTCAAATATCTCAACGCCCGTCCGCTCATTCGAGGGTGGCGAGGTCACGTGCACTTCGATCATCCATCGGTGCTTTGCGAGCGGCTTGCGAGCGGGGAGCTCGATGTCGCTCTTGTCTCCAGCTTCGAATTTCTGCGTAACCCGATTTATCGAATCGTGGATAATATTTCCATTTCGTCGGCTGGCCCGGTTTACAGTGTGGTCGTCGCACATTCTGGAGACATTTCGGAGCTTGATGAAATCGAGCTCGACCCGGCAGCGAAAACGTCCGGCAATCTACTGCGATGCCTGCTCGCGAAATTGGATTTAGCTCCGCGCTTCATCCGTGCATCGACATCTCGGATTACTGGCCGGCGCGCACGCCTGCTCATCGGAGATCAGGCGATTCGCTTTCGACAAAAACACCTGGACGAATTTCATTTTTGGGACCTTGGCGAGCAATGGAACAAGCTTGCAGATCTTCCGTTCGTCTATGCTCTTTGGCTGGTTCGGCCTGAAGTGATCGACGTAGAATTGATCGCGAGCTGTTTGCGCGCGTTGCGCGATAAAAACCTGGCAAACATTGAGAGCCTGATTGCAGAGGAAAAAGATTTCGATCACGATTTTTGTTCCCGCTACTACCGGGAAAACCTGCGATTCAGCTTTGGGAAAAGGGAAAGAGAAGGTCTGAAAGTCTTCGAAAAGTTATGCGAAAGACACGAGCTCATTCCAAAACGCGACCTCAAGTTCGAGCTCGTGTAGTCGGGGCAGCGCGGCATTCCACCGAGATTTGGATCGGCATCTCAGGCTGGCGGTACCCAGGTTGGCGCGGAAAGTTCTATCCGACAGGTCTAGTGCACCGGCGCGAGCTCGAATTCGCTAGCGGAATATTCAACTCGGTCGAGATCAATGGTTCATTTTATTCGCTGCAAAGGCCGTCGAGTTATCAACGTTGGTATTCGGAGACGCCAGCCGATTTTATTTTCAGCGTGAAAGGGGCGCGTTTCATCACGCACATGAAAAAACTGCGCGATATCGAAACACCGCTTGCCAACTTTTTTGCATCGGGCGTTCTCGCTCTTCGCCAAAAACTTGGACCGATCCTCTGGCAATTACCGCCGGGCTTGGGCTGGAACGAGGAACGCTTGAACAATTTTTTCGATCTGTTGCCACGCAATACTCGTGAAGCGGCGAAGTTAGGGACAAACCATGATGACAACTTGAAAGCGCGCGCCTGGACGAAGATCGATATCTCCCGTCCTCTCCGTTATGCCATCGAAGTTCGGCATGAGAGTTTCATGATGCCGGAGTTCTTCGCACTCTTGCGGAAACATAATATTGCCTTTGTCGTCGCCGATACCGCTGGCAAATGGCCATACGCTGAAGATCTCACCGCCGATTTCATTTACATTCGACTGCATGGTGCGGAAGAACTCTACGTCAGTGGTTATACCGATCGCGCCCTCGATCGATGGGCCGATCGCATCGGGCACTGGCGAAAAGGCAAACAACCGAGTGACGCGAAACTGGTAGGGACATCGCGCCGCGATGTTCGCGAACGCCGCAGCGCGGCGTCCCTACCTCTCGACGTGTTCGTTTACTTCGATAACGACGCCAAAGTCTATGCGCCTTTCGATGCGCAGCGGCTGGCGGCGCAGCTGGGAGTCGAGTGAATCGCTGAGTTGATCTTACCTCTGTGCCGCGAAGGCTACCTATTTGGCTTGCCCAGGCCGAGATCGAGGTCGGTGAGCCGCCAGCCCAGTCCGGTAAAACGGAATCGAAGTTTGATTCCCTCCCGATCAACCACAAAAGTGCGCGGGCTCATGAAGAAGGCATATTTTAGGTTTGACCAGTTAAGACCTTTAACGGTGGGTGCCTGCTGCGGAAGCTTGAGATCCTTCAGAGCCGATGGATTAGCGATAAGCATCGCCAGGCCATCTGGAGTAGCATAAGTATCAACGAGCGTATCGATCAGTGTCGGGCCCAGCTTGTTCCATCGCTTATGACCAGTCCCCGCGCGAGAAAACCGCGCGATTAGTTGCTTTTTTAGCGATTCCCGAACGGCGGGAAAATCGACCCGCGCACTGATCGCCGCGGTATCACCGGACCGAAGCGCGACCGTGAAGCGCCAGAACGAAAAATAGGGTGAAGCTCCGTAAACCAGCAGTCCAACGACACAAATGAGGACGACCCAGCTTGTACGTCTCGATATTCCGTTAATCATGGCTTCCATTTTCATAGGTGCGATCGTTTGTCGAGGTCAAAAAAAACCGTCGCGGTACTGAAGGCGACCTCCGCCCGTGTCTTGTCAGGAAACTTCTTCACGAATAAGCTGATCGGTGGAAAGCCAATGGATCATAGCGCCGGCAGAGGAGTTTAGGGACGGACCGATTTCGTGGAATGAAATCTGCGGGTCGGAGTGCATCGCGCGCTTGCTGATGCGCAAGGGCTTTGCCAGCGCGAAGGAAGTCGAGGCATTTCTGCGCCCGCGTCTCAGCTCGTTAAGCGACCCTTTTTTGCTTCCAAATATGCAAGCGGCTGTCGACCGAATTCTTAACGCGGTTGATCGACATGATCGCGTCGTCCTTTTTGGAGATTATGATGTCGACGGAGTGACTTCACTCGTGTTGTTGGCGGAAATATTGCGCGGCTACGGTGCTGCTCCAGATTTATTTTTGCCGCTGCGGATGGAAGAAGGTTATGGGTTGAGCTGCGAAAGCGTGGAGCGCTGCCTTAAGCAACATCGGCCTCAGCTGCTCGTTACGGTCGATTGTGGCACTTCATCGGTTAACGAGATTGCCGAGGTCAGCCAACAAGGCGTGGACGTGATCGTCCTGGATCATCACGAACCGAAATCGGCGCTGCCCGATTGCGTCGCGGTCGTAAATCCAAAAATCGATCCCGACTCGCCGTTCGATTATCTCTGCAGCGTCGGAATCGTCTTCAAAGTATGTCACGCACTTCTCAAGAATCGGCCGCTGGATGGATTTGATCTTAAAGCCCGACTTGATCTGGTCGCGCTTGGCACAGTGGCCGATATCGTGCCGCTCCGGGGCGAAAACCGCACCTTCGTCCAGCGCGGTGCGATTGAAATTGCACGAGCAACAAGACCAGGTTTGAGAAAACTGATCGAGGTTAGCGGAGTCCGGCCACCGATTTTGGCTGAGGATATTGGATTTCGGCTCGGGCCGCGGCTCAACGCGGCGGGCCGATTGAGCACTGCGGAAAAATCAACGCAACTTCTTCTTACTGACAATCAAAGCGAAGCTGCTGCACTTGCTGATTTTCTCGATAAGCAAAATCGCGAGCGACAGGAAATCGAAAAGCAAGTCTTCATCGCGGCGGAAGAGCAAATCGGCCGTGAGTATGACTCAACGCGAGATGCGGCAATCGTTGTTGGTGCGCGCGGTTGGCATCCAGGCGTACTGGGAATTGTCGCCTCGCGAATTTCTCGCAAATATCATCGGCCATCGATCGTGATCGGGTTTGAGGCGAGCGGAATTGGAAAAGGAAGCGGGCGCAGTATCGAAGGGCTTAATTTGGTTGAGGCGTTGAATCGCTGCGCTGAATCGCTGGAGAAGTTTGGCGGGCACGAAATGGCGGCTGGCCTAACGATTCGCGAAGAGAAGATTGAGATATTCGCCGCAGAGTTTCGTCGAGTTACGCGTGAGCTGCTCCCAGATGAATGTTTGCAGCCATGTTTGCGCCTCGATCACGAGGTGGCCTTTTCCGATCTCAACTTCGATCTTCTCCGCTGGCATGAGATGCTGCAACCATTTGGCAATGGAAATCCGCACCCGGTTTTCTTCGCGCGCGAAGTCGACTCGGTTGCGACGCCGCGCATCGTCAACGACAAACACCTTGTTCTGCGTCTGCGGCAGGGCAATTATCACCAGCGGGCGGTTTATTTTAATGCCGCGCCTTTACCGCCGCCGCCATGGGACATCGCTTTTCGCATTCGAGCAGATGAATACCAGGGCGAAACGCGACTGGACATGCAGATTCAGGCACTGCGAAAAGCTGCGCCAATCGACTAATGGAAATCTCACAACCGCTCGCTGAGCTGGATTGGATCCCGCGACCGCGTTCACTTGCACTGCGCCGTCTTGGGATCGAGACCGTGGAAGATTTGCTGACCCATTTTCCCCGGCGTCATGAAGATCGACATCAGTTTCCGGAATTTCCACGCGAAGAGAGCGATTTTCCGATTTGTCTTTGCGGCGAAGTTACCAAAACTTCGCTGCGCCGTTTTGGCGGTTGGAAGAAGATTTTCGAGGCAACTTTACAAGAGTCGAAGCCAAATGCTCTAAGCGAGCCCCTGGTTTGTCGCTGGTTCAACTTGCATTACGTGCAAAAGATGATCGCGACGGGGCAGCGCCTCGTCGTCTTCGGCAAACCGCGTTTGCGCGGCAAACGGATTTGCATGGATCATCCCGAATTCGAGGTGATTGAGAACGACGAGGAGATCTCGATCCATTTTCGGCGGATCACCCCGATTTATCCTTCCACAGAAGGTATTTCACAGCGGGTCTTACGCAGCATCATTTACCGGTTGTTGAATGAAATTTCCGACGAGCCATTGGAAACGCTAGCGCCGGGCGAGCTTGTTCATGGAGAAAAGCGCGATGCGATTCGCGCGATTCATTTTCCGGAAAGCTGGAAAGCGCGTGACGTCGCCCGCGAGCATTTGGTTCTCTCCGAATTCTTCGCGATGCAAATGCTGATCGCATCACGACGCTCGGAGACGTCCATTCGTATTGGGGAATCGCATTGCGGACCTGGCACGCTGCTCGACAAATTTTTGAATGCGTTACCGTTCGAGTTGACTGGAGCCCAATTAAAAGTCATCGAGGAAATCAGGCGCGATCTCGCAGCGGGCCATCCCATGAACCGTTTGTTGCAGGGCGACGTGGGTTCGGGCAAAACGGTGGTCGCCATTGCGGCGATCCTGCTCGCGGTCGAATCCGGTTTCCAAGCCGCATTTATGGCGCCGACGCAAATCTTGGCTGAGCAACATTATACCGTGTTGCGGCGCTGGCTTGAACCGCTTGGCATTCGCATTACGCTACGAACCGCGGCGCGACAGGAGGAAAGTTTTCTGCCGTTGATTGCGGGCGATGAGAATGCGGACGTGTTTATCGGAACACATGCGCTGCTTTACGACAGCGTATCCTTCTTCAATCTCGGACTGGTAGTGATTGACGAGCAGCACAAGTTCGGAGTTGCCCAGCGCGCTCGACTAACGACCCGCGAGCCAGCTCCCGACGCACTGGTTATGACTGCCACGCCGATTCCGCGGACGCTCACGATGACTGTTTACGGCGATCTCGATGTTTCAATCATCGACGAGATGCCGCTTAACCGGGGGAAAATAGTGACTGCGGTCCGCGATGACTCGAAGCTGGGCGAGGTTCTCAGCTTTTTACGAACACAATTAGAGAAGGGGCGGCAGCTCTACGTGATTTATCCGCTGATTGACGAGAGCGACAAATTGGACGTGAAAGCCGCGTCGGTAGAGTACGAATTGTGGCGGGAGCGATTGCATCCGTATCCATGCGAATTGCTTCACGGTCGGATTCCAGCGCCGGAGAAACAGGAGATTATGGAGCGATTTCGTTGCGGATCGACTAAAGCCTTGATCAGCACAACTGTGATTGAAGTGGGTGTCGACGTTCCAAATGCCGCCGTAATGCTGATTGAAAACGCGGAACGGTTTGGGCTGTCGCAGCTTCATCAGCTTCGCGGACGTATCGGACGCGGCGAGCACAAGTCATATTGCATTTTACTAACGTCGGATAAATCAAAAGAGACGGCGGCAAAGCTCGCTGTTTTGGAAAGAACAAACAACGGTTTTGAAGTGGCCGAGGCCGATTGGGACTTGCGCGGTCCGGGCGATTTG
>QHOQ01000074.1 GCA_003219355.1 Verrucomicrobiota bacterium | reverse complement strand
GGCATCGGACCGCAGGACAAGAAGAAAGCGCCAGCCGGACCGTTGCAGGAAGGGAGATGATGTTGGGGAGAGCGCGCGCGCCGCGTGCTGTTTGGTTTTTCGGACGTGTTGAACAGAATCTCGATTGGTGCAGGCCATTGCCACTCGAAGCGCCATCGCGGTAATAGTGAGCACGGCCCTCGATCCAAACTCGTTTCTCGATCTCTGGGTGCCGACGATTCTTGATCATCACTCCTACAAATACGCATGTCTCGGATGACGAAATCCGAATGACGGAGGACGAAGGAATGGCAAAGCCAAAAGCATAACTTCGGGACGATCTGTTTTGTCATTCGTGCTTCATCACTGTTTCGTCGTTCGTCATTCGTGCTTCGTCATTAATTTGCGGCGTTCAAAGAGCGCCGCTACAGGAGTGAAATGAAAATTGGATGCTGGTTGGTCGCAATCGTTTTTGGCGTCGCCGCGTCGAGTCTAGCGATCGATGAATTGGCATTGCGTTTACAGCCAGCGCTGGAGGCGATCACGCCGGACGGATTACTCGCGCACATTAAGATTCTTGCGTCGGACGAATTCGAAGGTCGCGCGCCGGGAACAAAAGGCGAAGAACTTTCGGTCAAGTACGCCAGTGATCAGTTCAAACAGATCGGTCTAAAGCCGGGAAATCCGGACGGAAGTTATGTGCAGGAAGTCCCCCTGGCCGGGATCAAGAGCGAACCGAGAATGTCATTCACGGTTGGCGATAAAACGATCGAGCTGAAATATCCCGACGATTTCGTTGCCTCATCGGCACGTCTTCAACCAGAGATCAAGGTCAACAACTCGGACGTGGTCTTTGTCGGCTATGGCGTCGTCGCGCCGGAGTACGGGTGGAACGATTATAAGGATGCCGATGTGCGGGGTAAGACGATTTTGGTGTTGATCAACGACCCCGCGGTTCCCGATCCCAAGGACCCATCAAAACTTGATGACAAAATGTTTAAGGGAAAAGCGATGACGTACTACGGGCGCTGGACTTACAAATACGAAATCGCCGCGCAAAAAGGCGCTGCGGCGGCCGTCATCATTCACGAGACCGGACCGGCCGCCTATCCCTACTCCGTCGTGAGATCGAGTTGGGGCAAGGAGAATTATGAGATCGACGCACCAAACAAGAACAAGGACGCCATAGAAGTGCGCTCGTGGATCACACTCGATGTCGCCAGGAAATTGCTAACCGATTGCGGTCAGGATTTCGACGCGCTGAAGAAGTCGGCGATCACAAAAGAATTCCAGCCGGTGGTGTGGAATCCGAAACCCAACGTCGACATTAAGCAACAGGTTCACTCATTTAAATCGCACAATGTCATCGGCAAGCTCGATGGGAGCGATCCGAAATTGCAGGATGAATACGTCATTTATACCGCGCACTGGGACCATCTCGGGCGTCACCCCGAATTGCAAGGCGATCAGATTTTTAATGGCGCGATCGATAACGCGTCCGGCGTCGCGTCGGTCATCCAGCTCGCAGCTGCGTTCACAAAGTTGAATCCGCCGCCAAAACGATCGGTCCTGTTCATTGCCACGACAGCCGAAGAAGCGGGATTGCTTGGCGCGAAATTTTACGCCGAGCATCCGCTTTATCCGCTAGAGAAAACCCTGGCCGATATCAACATCGACACCGTGAATCCATGGGGAAAAACGCGCGATATTGAAGACCTGAGCGACAACAATTCAACGCTTGATGAGATGCTGGCGACGGCCGCCAAGCGTAACGGCCGGGTGATGACCGCGAACAGTCAGCCGGAGAAAGGAAGCTTTTATCGCGCTGATCATTTTGAATTTTCCAAGCTTGGTGTCCCTGCGCTTTACACGGGTGGCGGCAAAGATTTTATCGGCAAGCCGGCCGATTTTGGCCAACAAAAGAAAGACGATTACGTCGCGCATCATTATCATCAGGTCTCGGACGAAGTGAATCCAGAATGGGACCTCTCCGGTGCCGTGCAGGATATTGACCTTTTATTCGAAGTCGGCTACCAAGTCGCCAACGGCGACAAATTTCCGGAATGGAAACCTGGAACCGAATTCAAACCGAAGCGCGATAAGACAATGAAGAAATAACCTCTCCTCGTCGATGGGAAGTTATTCGCCATCCGCATGGCAGCAGTGAGATTGACTCCAGCTGGTAAGAACTCGGCCTCCGAAGTGAAGAAGTGAGTTGCAGGGAGTCGTATTAGATGGTTGAATCCGGCTCGCGAACCTGAAAACCTGAATGGGCTCTCTCAAAAAAAGACGTAAGGCGAAAATTTCGAAGCACAAGCGCCGCAAGCGGATGAAGCAAAATCGCCATAAGAAGCGTCTTCGTTACAAGGCATAACCAGCGGTTGCGTGATTCTTCTTTGTTAACGCTCGCCCGCGCTGGTTTGCGAACGCGTTGCCGAAAGCTAGAGTCGTAATAATGATCGAGCAGATGAAGTGGGGGGGGCCCACGCTCTCGTATTTTCTTTTCGCAATCGTTCTTTTTGCTCCGGCAAACGCGGGAATTGCGCGGCCTCCGCGCAATTCGGCGCCCCAGATCCAACCTGCTTCCGCCGGGATAAAGAAGATCGATCGCCAGGATCATTCGTTCAGTCTTAAACCGGCGGCGGACCTTATTCTACGGCCGGAAGGCGAGCGTAAAGCCGGAGCGCTCGCTTATTTTGTCGAAGGGGCAGCCTATGAGGAAAACGGTGAGATTGATAAAGCCCTAGAAGCATATCGCAAAGTGCTCAACGTCGATCCCGGTCAATCGGAACTTGCGTCGCGAGTCGCCGCTCTGCTGACGCGGCAGGATGATTTTCCGCAGGCCATCGATATTCTGAAAGACGCAATTAAAGCAAATCCGAACAATGCCGAGCCTTACAGCCAGCTCGCTTTTATCTATGCGAAGTATCTCAAGAAAACGGATCAAGCCGTCGATTACGCCAATCGTGCCATCACGCTGAATCCGCGAGACATAGAGGCTTATCAGCGTCTTTGCGAAATCGAACTAGCGGCCGGGGAAGAAAAGAAAGCGATCCAGGCTTTGGATCGAGCCACAAAAGTTCACAGCGACGACGCGGCTTTCTGGACGCGGCTGGGGAAACTCTACGCGTCGATTCTTTTTAAGCCGGATTCGCAGCCGAAAGGCGACGAATTGGGACGTATCAACGAAATTTTCAAAAAAGCAGCGGAGCACGCCAATGACGATCCCACGGTCCTTAAGGACGTGGCAGATTACTATGCATCATCGCAACAATTGAAGGAGGCGATTCCGCTCTATCTCCGCGTGCTCGAACTGCAACCCGACGACGCGAACGCGCGAGAAAAACTTGCCACCGGTTTCATTTTGACGAACCAGCGCGCCAAAGCGGTTGAGATGCTGGAGCAGATCATCAAACAGCATCCGGAAAAATATCAGCCGTACGATTTGCTGGCCCAGGTTCTGGATGATGAAGCACGATCACTTCAACGCGCAAAACGGCTTGACGAAGCTAAAGCCAAGTTTGCCAAGGTAGCCGCGAATTACGAGCAAAGCCTGCTGATTAATCCCAATCATGCCGGCACATACATGCGGCTGGCTGAATTACTCCTCGGCCCTGTCAAAGATGCGGGTCGAGCAGTGAAAATTCTGGCCGAAGCGCGCCGCCGATTCCCAGGCGCGCCGGAGATCGTTTATTATCTGGCCTTGGCCCAGCGCGAAGCGAAACAGATCCAGCAAGCAGTGGCAACCTTTGAGGAAGCGCTGCACGAAGCAGAACTCGATCAGGACAATGAAATCGTAAACGCCAAATTCTATTTCAATTACGCCGCAACGGCCGAGCAGGCGGGTCTTTATGAAAAAGCGGCGGACTTGCTTCGCAAATCAATCGCTCTCGATCCCGCCAACGCCGCGGAAGCCTACAACTATCTTGGCTACATGTGGGCAGACCACAATCTGCATCTCGACGAAGCCGAAGACATGATCAAACGCGCGGTGCAGATCGAGCCCAACAATGGCTCTTACCTCGACAGCCTGGGCTGGGTTGAGTTTCGAAAGGGCAAGTTTGATCAAGCCCTGGCCGATCTCCTTCGAGCTGCGAAAAGCATCGAGCATGATGACCCGATCGTCTTCGAACACATTGGTGACACTTACTTGAAATTGGATCGTGTGCCGGAGGCGTTGGAAGCGTGGAAAAAAGCGCTGGCACTCGATCCGCAAAACAAAAAGCTCGCTGGCAAAATCGAGAGCACTAAAACGACGATCAGCACCGGCTCGCCAGCAAAGACGAATTCGACGCAGTGACAGATTGTCCATCCAGCGCAGGTCTTCTACAAACTAGAGGCGGCATGATCTGTAGATGAAGGATTATCCAACTCCCTGGCAGCGTAAGACTATGTGGGCGGCCCTGAGCGCCCTCTTCGTTGTTTTTCTCATCGTGACCGTCGGCGCGGTCATCTGGACCGGCGCCAATATCATCAGCTTCCTTCAGCCGATCTTGATCCCGGTCGCCATCGCAATGATTCTCACCTATCTGCTCGACCCGTTCGTGACGAAAATGTCCCGAGGCGGTCTCAGTCGCACGAAAGCAGTGGCTCTTCTTTTCGCCATCGGCGTCGTCGCGTTGGGAGGATTGATCGCCTGGCTCGTACCGACCGTCTCCATCCAAAGCGCAAATTTCGCAAAAGAAGTCCCTGCCTACACAGAACGCGCGCGGGATCGGATCGTCGATCTTATCTATCGATTCGACCAGACATTCGGCTTTTTGGGCGGGGGGCGCGAAAAATCGGCCTCGTCCAGTTTCACAAACTGGCTCATCGGCCCTGCTTCTCCTTCTCCTCATGCGCAGCCAACCACGACTGCGACCCCCTCGCCAAATGCAGCCCCTTCGCCGCAAGCAATTGCGCCCGCGAGTGAAACGATTGCGCCGAACCCTTCGAAGCTTACAACCGCCGAACGCCAACGCATTCAAGCTTATGTAGAAAAACAAATTCCTAATCTCCAGCGGGCGTTTCCAACACTGATGGAAAAACTGTGGGGGATCTTGAAGAAAAGCATCGGCGGATTTCTTGGAGTCACAGGCTTTTTGCTCAGCCTAATCCTGGTGCCGATCTATCTATTTTTCCTTTTGAATGAAAAACCGCGGATCGAAAAGAGATGGAAGGATTACCTACCGCTGCGCGCGTCGCCGCTCAAGGATGAAGTCGCCGAAGTATTGTCGGAGATAAACAAATACGTCACCGCGTATTTTCGCGGTCAGTTGCTCGTCTGTTTAGTCGATGGCGTGCTCATTGGCGGCGTCCTGACGCTTTTCGGGCTCAATTTTGCGCCCCTCATTGGCGTACTTGTTGTTATCCTGACGATGGTTCCGTACATCGGGATAATCGTCTGCTGGGTGCCAGCCGTTTTAATCGCTGCTTTTCAGTGGGGCGATTGGACACATCCCCTCATCGTAACCGGCATCTTCGTCCTCATCCAGAATCTCGAAGGGATATTCTACGCGCCCCGTATAGTGGGAAACTCTGTCGGTCTGCATCCCATGACAGTGATCGTGTCAATCTTTGTCTGGGGCCTGATAATTGGCGGAGTGCTTGGCCCACTCCTAGCCGTGCCGTTAACGGCAACAATAAAAGTTTTACTCACACGATATGTTTGGGGCCCGCGTTTGAGGGAGCAGGTCATGGAATCGATCGAAGAAGTTCCTGTCGTTGAAGAATCCCACGCGGCAACGGAATCTTAGACGCCTGCCGGTCGGCGCGCGGAGTGGCACTTCGGCGTGGCGAGAGGACACAAGGATGGCGGAAAAAATCAGACGGACCAAGCACAGAAGAAGTCCCCAATTATTTCCCAATCTCAAGTCCTTCTTGCAACGACAACGATGGCCGGTCCGTCTTGCCTTATTAATTGCTGCGTCCACACTCGCGATTTTCCTGGCGATTATTTTCTTCAGTTACAGCTCAAGCGTCTATAACGCCTGGCACGAACGGCGTTTACTCCATCGTGCTGCTTCGCTACTGCAACAGGAGAGATTTAAGGAGGCCGCGCAGATCGCGCAAGAGGTCGTGAAACTCCATCCGGAATCTCTGCCGGCCTTTTACATCCTGGCTGAAGCAGCGGAAAAACAGAACCTGGAGGAAACCGTCTGGTGGCGCGAACAAATCGCGCGGCTGCTTCCGAAGGATCCGGACAGTCAGCTCAACCTCGCCTCAGCGGCACTGCGCTTTGGGCAGCTCGACGTCGCGCGAAGAGCCCTGGATCGTATCTCCAATGGCGACCGCAACAGAGCCGCCTTTCATGTTGTCGCGGGCTGGCTGGCGCGGGCGGAAGGAAATTTCGCGAAGCAAGAGGAGCAATTCGCAGCGGCCGTAAAAGAAGAACCGAGCAACGATCTTTATCAATTCAATCTTGCAGCACTGCAAATCCATTCCGCTGATCCGAAAAAGAGTGCAATGGCACGGGCCACACTCGATCAACTGAGCAAGGTCGCTCCTTTTCGCACCGGTGCACTGCGCGCATTACTTAACGATGCCGTGGCACGCAACGATCTTGCCGTCGCTGACAACCTTGCCGAACAGCTTCAAATGTCACAGCAAGTGACCTTTGGCGATTATCTGCTCTGCCTGAACTTTTATCGAAAGCTCGACGACAAAAAATTCCGCCTTCTGCTAGACAGGGTGAAACCGTTTGCCGCGCGCAATCCGTCTGACCTCGCGTCGCTTATGGACTGGATGAACAACAATGGGTTCGCTAGCGAGATCGTTAAGTGGATTGATAAATTGCCGGAAGACGAGATTAATTCTCCGCCGGTTTCCATCACAGTTGCCGAGGCGTATGCGGGGGTAAACAACTGGTCGCGTCTCAAGCGCTGGACGCGCAGCGGATCGTGGGGCGAATCCGAATACCTCCGCCTCGCCTACCAGGCAATTGCCACACGGCAATCACAGCATGCCGCCGACACTGAATCCGAAACATTGTGGCGCTCGGCCGAGCAAGCGACAAACGAACGACCAGAGGCCGGACTTGCACTCGCGCGTCTGGCTTCGAAATGGAACCTTGGAATAGAATCCGAACAACTTTGGCTGCGTATTGCAAAGAATCCGCCGATGCGGCGTGAAGCGCTCGACGCGTTGGCGCGATTCTATCGCGCAAAGAATGAGACTCGAAAACTTTATGACATTCTCCGGCGCCTGCACGAAAGCTCTCCTGAGGAGCCGCCGATCACAGCAGATCTCGCCCGACTCGGACTCAACATCGGGCAAAACACAAAAGAATCGCAGGACCTCGCAAAAGAGGCTTACGACCGGGCGCCAAACGAAGTCAATTGCGCTGTGACTTACGCGTTTTCTCTCTATCGTCTTGGCAGAAACGCCGAAGGCCTCGAAATCATAAAAAAATTGCCAGCCGACCAATTACATGATCCGCACGCAGCCGTCTATGTCGCATTGCTGTTGATTGACTCGAACCAAGCGGACGTAGCGAAGGAATACATTGATGCAGCTGACGATGGGAAGATTTATGCCGAGGAAAAACAATTGCTCGACGAAGCCAGGACGAAACTCGCCACTGCTTCATCAACTCCGTCGCCACCGTTTTCCCCGGCACCTGCTGAACTGAGTCCGACACCAACGGCTTCGCCACGTTGAAGCGTTGAAGGTTAAATCGTTGAATCGTCAAATCCGACCCGTTGTAAGGTTGTAACGAATCACACGGGCTTGCCCCGCTACTTCGCTTCTTTTGCGATCGCTTTTGTCCAATGTGCAATGTCCTTGGCATCCATGTGGACACGTCGTTCCAAACGGGCATCGCGAAATCCCCATTCCTCGACGTCCACCAGATATTGCTTCCGGGAAAGCAGCGTACCGCGACAGAGACGCTTCCGCCCGGCAGCGGGCACCTCCTTCCGTAGCCGCGCGACCAGATCACTCATAACGGCTGTGGGAATTTTTCCGCGCTCGCTCGGATAAATGTAACCGAACAACGCCAAATGGGTTAGTAACACGCGCCAATCGGGCCCGAACCGGCGAAGCAGATGCGGCCAATCGAGTTTCTCTGCGCAGCTCCGAAGAATATGCGCAATATCGGCACCATCGAACCGTTCGCGTTCCATGATGTACGCCTTCATCCAAATCATTTCCTCAGGCGCGCAAAGTTTCACCTTTAATCCAAGCAATTCGCCATCCTGCGCACGTTCAAACCAGGAATCATCGACTTCGCATAGCCCATTCCCGGCACGAAAAATCAGGTCAATGTACTCCCGGCCGCGCCCGGCTTTGGCGAGCCAATGCGGAAATGTCTTTTCCGTTTTGTATCCGGAGCGGGCAAGCGCATCGATCGCCGCATCGACGTGATAGGGACAAACGTACAGATCGAAATCTTTCGATCGACGCGAAACGCCTGCATAGACTTCGACCACGTAGGCGCCACCGATTAAAAATGGAACGTTCGCATCCTGCAATGCCGCCATCGATCTACGATGAAAGTCGTCGCGTTTGTCTTTTGCTTTCGCGCGCGCGACTCTTTTAGCACTCATCACCATCTTAACGTAGTCGAAGTCGATAACGCGTGCACGGCCACGGCCCTCGCGCGCGCTGAAAAAGCGTCCGTCGGTGCTGGCGATTTCGTTTCTCAAGAGAATGCCTAAGCGTGCACTAAGAATCGCCGCAACTGCGGATCTTCATTACGGCAAACACTCGCGCGGGACATTGCATGAAGCGTTTGCCGAGATTTCGAGTTCCGCTGACTTGCTGCTGCTTTGCGGCGATCTCACCGATTACGGACTCCCAGACGAAGCAGAGGCACTCGTTGCCGATATTCGCGCTGCCGTGAGAATTCCGATGCTCGCAGTTCTAGGCAACCACGATTTCGAATCGGGACAGCCAGAACTGGTTTCCAAGGTTCTC
This sequence comes from Verrucomicrobiota bacterium, assembly GCA_003219355.1. Lineage (GTDB taxonomy): Bacteria > Verrucomicrobiota > Verrucomicrobiia > Chthoniobacterales > UBA10450 > Udaeobacter. Next base: position 11,463 of record QHOQ01000074.1, on the reverse strand, counting down.
GAAGACGCGGGTGTGAACGTGCTCAACGGCGAGGCTATAGAAATCGCGGGAGTCGGCTTTGCAGGTATCTCTGGCTTTGGCGGCGGTTTCGGTCGACGAATGCTAAACGCGTGGGGCGAACCGCTCATTAAACAATTCGTGCAAGAATCGATCAGTCACGCCGTTCGCCTGGAGCAGGCGCTTGCCAAGCTGCAAACGGAACGGCGGATCGTAGTCCTGCATTACTCTCCCATCCGCGCCACGCTACAAGGTGAAGATCCCGAAATTTTTGCGTTTCTTGGTTCCAGTCGGTTGGAAGAGCCAATCAATCGATTTCGCGCAAGCGCAGTCTTTCATGGCCACGCCCACAACGGCATTCTCGACGGCGCAACTTCGACTGGCATTCCCGTTTACAATGTCTCAGCGCCCGCGCTCCACAAAACCGGAAAGCCATACCGAATCGTCGAATTGTAGTCGCGCTTTACGAGTGTCGCCCTTTTCTTCCGATGATCATAGAACCTAGCGGCCACGCACGACAGCGCTCGCTACTCAGCCAAGGATTTCGCCGCGACAACACGCCACGCTTCTACATCGGCGCGGTTACGAGTCGGTGAAGCGCAACGTACGGCCTTGATTGAGTCGAAAGTGATTTCAGAAAACGGCAGCTTGATTGACCGGGCCAATTCCTGCCGGACTACGGTGGACATCTTCTTGTAGAGCAAGCTCATGTGGGGATCGAGTTGGTAGCCGGACGAATTCTGCGCGGCATCGCGAATGATTTTATTCAGTCGCTGCAGTTGTTTATTCAGCGCAAGCTGCACGAAAAGCGTTTCGGTGAACTCGCCTGTGTGACACACGCCAAGCACTTTCGCTTCGATTGGTGCGCAACAGCAAAGAGCTTTTGCAATTACCTCTTCGGCGTCTGCTTGATCTGAGCTGACGTAAATCGTCGTGTGCGGCTCAAAGACAGGCGCATTATATCGGCGCGCAAGATCGCCAACCATCTCTTCCAAGAAGGTGCGTGCCGGCTCAGTCGGAATAAGCCAATAGGCCATCGCAGTCCTTTTCATGCTTGAAAAACGCGCCCCGCGCGCGGGTTTTCCACAATCCAACATTTAACAAACTCAATCTCCAATGTTAAAATGACGTCGTGCCTAGCAACGTCCTCGGAACTGACCTCAAATGTTGTTGCCGCGATCCGATGACCGGATTTTTTCGCGACGGCTTCTGTCGCACCGGCCCGGAAGATCTTGGACTGCATATGGTCTGCGTGAAAGTCACGCAGGAGTTTCTCGACTTCTCCGTACTCGACGGAAACGATCTGGTTACGCCGCGTCCGGAATGGGGCTTCCCCGGATTAAAGCCGGGCGATAAATGGTGCGTCTGCGTCACACGTTGGAAAAGCGCGCTCGATCACAATCGCGCGGCCCCAGTCGATCTTGAAGCAACCCACGCCTCAGCGCTCGAATTCGTCACCTTGGATGAACTAAAAACCTACGCGCTGAAATAGGGTAGCGCGTAGCTTGCCCTGAGCGGAGACTCGAATGGACGTCTCGCGTGCTGGTTTCGGTATCGCGCCGAAACGAACCTTCCTTTGAATTTCCTTCGCTGTTGGAGCCCGCGGAACACACACGAAAAGTTCGCGATCGCGGGACGCCCTCGCCAGGACGCGAGACGTGTGCGTTACCCGGCGTGCGTGCCCATGGTTGAATTGGAATGAATTTGCCGCCACGCTAACGCCGAATTGAAACTGCCGTTTAGTCTTTTTCTGGCGCTGCGCTACTTGAAACCGAAGCGTACGTTTCTCTCGATCATCACACTGATTTCAGTCCTCGGCGTAATGCTCGGCGTGACAGTGCTGATACTAGTGATTTCAGTAATGACCGGGTTTGACCGCGAGTTGCGCCAGAAAGTGATCGATTTCGATGCACATATTCTCGTAAGCACGGAAGACGTCTTACGGGACTGGCGAACGCTTAAGATCAAAATCGATAATGCCCCAGACGTGGTTGCGACCGCTCCGTACATTCAGGGACCGGTAATTGTCGAATTTCAAAATCGGCGCCTCGCGCCAATGATTCGGGGCGTCGATCCCGCCCAGGAAGAGAAAGTGATTCCGCTTCGAAAATTCATCAAGTACGGCAAGCTCGACCTGGAAGGTGAATCGACCGTGCTCGGGATTGAGCTCGCGCGAAAACTGGGCGTGCACGTCGGTGATAAAATCACGATCTATTCGCCGGGAAACCTCGGGCAGATTCTCGATAGCATTAAGAAACTGGAGAACACCAAGGGAGAGGAGGAAAAAAAAGCAGTGGACGAGTTGCGCGACGTGATCCTGCCGAAGGAACTCACAGTTACCGGTATCTTTGAGACCGGTCACTACCTGCACGACTCTGAATTTCTTCTCGTGCCGATTTATGTCGGGCAAGAGTTATACGGTCTGGGTGACGCGTTGCACGGCATCACGGTAAGAACAGACAATCCGTACAGCGCTGAACGTGTAAAACAATCGATCGCGCAATTTCTGGAGCCGCCCGAATACGCGCAGACCTGGATCGACATGAACCATCAATATTTCGAGGCGGTACGGCTCGAACGCACCGTGATGTTTTTTCTTTTGTTCTTCATTGTGGTCGTCGCAGCATTTGGAATCATGAGCACGCTCATCACCGTGACAGTGCAAAAGCGGCGCGAAATCGGAATCATGAAAGCGCTCGGGGCGAACATTGCGCAAATCATCTGGGTTTTTCTTGGCCAGGGAACCGTCGTCGGCCTTTTCGGAACTCTTACGGGACTTGGACTCGGGATGACGTTGATCCGCTACCGTAACGAATTCAGCCAATGGCTCGCATCGACATTGCACATTGAGATTTTCCCGCGTGAAGTTTATCAATTTTCGGCGATTCCGGCTGAAGTCATTCCGAGGGACGTCGCCATTATCTGCATCAGCGCGTTTCTCATCTGCTCGTTTGCAGCGCTGATTCCCGCCTACTTCGCCGCCCGTCTTGATCCAGTCAAAGCGCTAAGATACGAATGAAGATGTCGCGCGAAACTGTAGAGGCAGCCGTGTCGGCTGCCGACTTCGTAAATTGCAGGCGGCACAGCTGCCACTACAGTGCAGCATCGAGAAGAAATAGATTGAGTGCGCGATAGGCGTAACCATATCCCTCTGGCCATTCGCTTTGGCGCGGGCCGGCCGCGTTAAAGATCTCGATCTTGTGTTTGCGGACCAGATCCGCAATCAACTTCGCGGCATGTTCCGGTGAGATTTTTGAAGCGTCGATCAATTGATGCGGCTGTTCCAGTTCACGGCAGAAGCGGACTGTTTGCTCTGTGCCGCCACTCAACTCGCCGGAATAAATAATGATAGTTCCATCAGAATCTTTCACGTTCTGCAAAGTGCGCTCGGTAAAACCGCCACCGACCAGTTCCCTCACAGGATATCGATCAGGAATCCTCCCGAATTCATCAAGGCGTCCAGCTGGACACCAGCCGCCACAATCGATGCCGTGTTTCAGCGCCACGTCGAGCGCAGCGCGATCGACGCCAGTCTGTCCGCCGGAAATAATTTTCACCTGCCTCTCGGGATGGAACAACGAGCCTGGTTCAACCCAGTGTGGAACGCGATGATGCAGCTTGGCTGGAAACCCTCGCGTCTAGTCGCCGGTAGGAACAATGTCAGAGCGCTCGACCATCAAAATCACCGTTCGTTCAGGTGCACGGGTGCGGTGCCGCACGCCTTTCGGCACAACGAAGCCTTGCTTCGGAGCAAGATCGACAACGCGATCTTCGAGATCGATCAGGAAATGTCCGTCGAGAACGAAAAAGCATTCATCGATGTCTTTGTGTTCGTGCCAATGATATTCGCCCTGAATCACCGCGAGCCTAACAACCGAATCGTTAACCCTGCAAAGCGTCTGGTTGTACCACTTGGCCGTGCAGGCATCGGCCAGTTTCTGGACATCGATTAGTTCAAGCGGTCCATGCAGGATGTTAAGATAAGTCTTATACGGAAAGTCTTGTGGCGATTTGTTGGGATCCATGATTTGAGCTTAAATGCAGAGCAAGCTGCAGTTCTTTGTATACAGCCGGTACGGCTGCCTCTACCGAAAAACCTATTCTTCGCCGTCGAAATAATTGGTCTCTTTGCCTTTCACGACAACGCGATCCGCCGCGGACGACTTGTTTACTTTCCATTTCCCGCTGCCGGGATAGTAGCAAGACTCGCCGATGGGGTTATCCGCGATCACGTAATAAATGAACTCTTCCTGGCCAGTGTTGATCAGCTGGTGCGGTTCGTCAGGCCCAAAAATGAATGCATCACCGGAAATGACTTCCATTGTGCCATCCTTGCAACGCACGGTGCCGTTGCCGCTCACGACGAGATAAAGCTCCCATTGTGCCGAGTGCGCGTGGTAAGGAAAAGCTGGCTTCCCGGGAGGAACTCGATTCCATTCCAGATCGAATGGATGACGCTCCGCCAGATCGAGCGAGCTCGGTTCGCGCCCGAGCGCTTCCGAAATTCCTTTGAAGGACGCTGCGTATTTCCCGCCCGGTGATTGCCACGCCTCTTCTTTGATCTCGTTTAGATTTACTTTGCGCATATGGAAAAACTGTAGCGGCGGTCTGTGACCACCGACACGTGGTCCGGCGTCTGACGCCATACAAAATCAGGTTTATTCCTCACCATCAAAATAATCGGTCTCCGTTCCTTTCACACACACTTCTTCCGACCCCTCTTTCGCAACCGCCCATTTGCCGCTGTCGGGATAGTAACAGGAATCGCCGGTTGCTCCGCCGCTTCGCGGATTATCCGCGATCACGTAATAAACAAAATCCTCGTCACCGGCATTCCAAAGCTGGTGCGCTTCACCCGGCTGAAAGAAAAACGCATCGCCCGGTCCGACTTCGGCTGTCCCATCCTTATCGCGCACGCTGCCGCGACCAGAAACGACGAGGTAAAGCTCCGACTCAGCCGCATGTGCGTGATATGGGCAAAGAACTTTACCCTTCGGAATTCGCACCAGCGCCAGATCGAACGGATGCCGCTTCGACAGATCGAGCGACGCCGGCTCGCGCCCGAGTGCAACCGAAATGTTCTTGAACGTCCGCTCAAACTTCCCTTTCGGCGATTTTCGCTCCTGCTCCGGGATATCCTTCAAATTCACTTTGCGCATAATGAAATAATTGCTGATCACGGTCGCAGCGACCTAACGAGAGGCAACTCGCTTTCTCGCTGCGATTGAAAAAACAGCTATTCCTATCCAAATCATGTTCACGAAAGAAGAAGGATAAGCTCTGTAAAAGATCGTGTTTATAGCCAGGAGAAGGCTGCCGATAATATTAAGGTATTGGTAGGAATTTGAGTCTCCTTCCAATTTCTTGGAGGAAACCATCGCATAAGCTACAAGAAGAGCGGCGGCTCCCGCCCATCCGATCGCATCAAACCATACGTGATTGTTCATACGCTATAATCTTTGCCGTGATCAGTACATCACGCCTTCCATTTCCTCGGCAGTCTTTGTGTTAAGTTTTCAACCGGTTCAAATAAGTCGCCAGATTTGTCCACGCGGGCGAGGACCTGATCGGAGCGGAATTTCAGGAGGTTGGCATTTTTCTTTTTCAGGCAGTTCTCAACTTCGTCCCACGTGACGGGTGTGGAAACGGTCGGCTCTTCCTTGGCGCGGAGCGAATAAACGCAGATCGTCGTTTTATGTTCGTCGTTCTGGCTCCAATCGACGAACACTTTCCCTTTGCGGGCCGCCTTCGACATATTCGACGTGACGAGATTGGCGTGTTCGTGTTCGAGATGCCGAGCAAGAGAGCGCGATAAGTCTTTCGTTTGATCGAACGTGACCGACGTATTCAGCGGGACATAAACTTGCAAACCTTTTGAGCCGCTGGTTTTCGCAAACGATTTCAATTTCATTTTCGCAAGCAGATCGCGCAGCCAAAGGCCAACCTGGCAGCATCGGACGATGTCGGCGGGCGCGCCGGGGTCGAGATCGAACACCATCATGGTCGGGCGTGCGACATCGCGTTTGCGCGCGAGCGACGTGTGCAGTTCAAGATCGGCGAGGTTCGCCGCCCAGACAAGCGTCGGCAAATCCTGGGCGAGGCAATAATCCATCGTCCGGTTATTGCCTTCGCTCCAGACCTTGGCCGTTTTTACCCACTTCGGTCTGTGCGACGGGCAATTCTTTTCATAGAAGAATTGGCCCTCCACACCGTTGGGATAGCGCTTCATGGTAAGCGGCCGATCTTTCAGATGCAGTAAGAGCACCGGCGCGACACGAATGTAGTAGTTAATCACCTGCCCTTTGGTGAACCCGACCTTCGGGTAAAGCACCTTGTCGAGATTCGAAACCTGAATCCTGCGATTTTCTACGACTAGTTCGGCTTTCTCGGACATAACTCTATAAGGTTCCTCCGGACCTTCGCATAAAGCTACGGCTCGGCAGGCGACTTCGGTCGGAATAACAAATTACGCAAAGAACCGCTCTGGTGAGAGCATGGGTTGCGGTTTACAAATGCGAGCGACGCAATGTTCCCAGCTTTCGTGGCCGCTCAGAATCTCGATCTCGACGCGCAAGAAATAGATCGGCACTTTCACTTCGGCTTCCGGCAGGCGCGGCATGCGCACCGCGTCCTTCTCCGTCGTCACGATCATGGCCAAATCGCGCCGGATGCAACGTCCGATAAAGCTCCGCAACTCCGCCTCGGTGTAGTAATGATGATCGATGTATTGTTTCGCAAGATCGACATGTGCGCCCAACGCTTTGAGCCCGCCCTCAAAACTGTCCGGCACGGCGATTCCGCAGATTGAGCCGATGAATGTGTCGCGCAGGCGTTCGAGTGGCAATCGTTCGCCGGTATAAACATTCTGAAGATAGAGCGGGTTATGCGCGCATTCGATGATCTCGGCGGTGCGATTGTAACGCCGGATACGTTGAATGAGCGCGTCATTAGGTTCGCCGGTATTTTTGGTGATGAAGATGTAGCTCGCGCGCCGCAGATTGCGAGGCGACTCGCGCAAAGTGCCGCGGGGAAGCAGAAATTCGTTACCGAACGGCGCTTGTCGATCCACCAGGACCATGTCGAGCCGATGTTTAAGATGCAGATATTGCAAGCCATCATCGAGCAACAATGTATCGATGTCCCATTTATCGATTGCGAAGCGGCCGCTTTTTACGCGGTCTTTGTCTACGAGGACGATTACGTCTCTCAAGTTATGCGCCAGCATGTACGGTTCATCGCCGGCAGTTAATGAATCGAGCAGCAAAGATTTTCCATCCGAGACGATACGCGGCGGATCGACAGCTTTTTTCTTGATTCGATCGAGCCAACTGCGCTTCCGCGGAACACTTTTGTAACCACGGCTCAGGATCGCGACCCGGCGACCACCGGACTGGAGCGCCCGCGCGAATTTTTCGACGATCGGGGTCTTTCCCGTGCCGCCGACCGTCAGGTTCCCGATGCTGATAACCAGACAACCGAGCGCGCGCTCGCGAAGAACGCGTTTGCGGTAGAGATAAAGCCGGAATTGAACGAGACGTTCGTAAATAAAAGAGAGGGAATAGAGAATCCCGCGCAAGGTACTGGCGCGAAAACCGTGTCGCCGCTCGAGGACGACGTCGATGCCGAACTGTTCTAGATTCTCAAGGCGGCGACCCATGATGAAAATGGTGATTAGTGGCTGCTGATCGGTGATTGGACAAGGCGGGCGCCGCGGTTATCGGCGGAGACAATAACAGTTCGGGCGATGTGCTTCTCAATCTTGCGATGCATCGCTTCCGCCACCTTCTCCGGATTCGTCAACGTGACGGCGGCGATAGTCGATCCGCTGCCGCTAAGGAAAGCGCCAAGGGCGCCAGCTTTCTCGGCGGCAGCGATGACGTGCGGTAGGAATGGAATCAGTTTTTTTCGATACGGCTGATGCAGGTGATCGCGGAAGGCGCCCCGCAGATTCTGATAATTCCCCGACGTAAACGCGGCCGTGATTGCGGATGCATTTGCAGAATTTTCGATCGCAGCGGCGCGCGTAATTTGCGACGGTAGAATCTTTCGCGCCGCGGATGTTTCAACTTTGAAGTTGGGAATCAAAAGAATGAAAGATAATGCCGTTGAAACGTGGAAGCGTTGAACATTTTTCTCTCGGACAACCGTAAATCCGCCGAAAACTGCCGGGGCGGCATTATCAGGATGTCCTTCCAACTGCGCGCATAATTGAAAGATCGACAATCGATCGAGAGGATTGCCGCTCAAAAAATTCATCGCAAGAAGAACGCCAAGACGGACCGTGACGCTGCCACCCAAACCACGTGAAGATGGAACGTCCCCTTTGATCGAAATGGAAAATGAAAATGGCGCACAGCAGGTTCGTTGGAAAAACAAATCCCCTGCCGCGCGGGCGATAGCCGGTAGTGGAGATTTCCCGCCCGGTGTCACGATTACGTCGTTATAAATGCGCAACGCCACACCGAGACAGTCAAAACCGGGGCCGAGATTAGAAGTGCTCGCTGGAACGCGAACCGTAACTTGTTGCATGGGTTAGCAGTCGAGTTGTGCACCCGACGACGCTCTACGATGCGGGAGTGTAGCGCGCCCGGACTGGGCGGCAACCGATCCGTTGCGCACTGTCGCATTCGCTAGTATGCCGTTAAAAGTCACTCCGGCCGATGAAAACAAGAACTGAATGGATTGATGCCAGCTTACTTCGCGATTTCGAAGCGGAGGGGACCGATGCGCATCGGCTTTGCACGATTGAAGATGGCTGGGTGGAACGCTTCGGGCGCGACGTCCTCATCTCGTTCAAACGAGTTCTGGCTCGCGAACTTCTGATGCAGGAGCTACACATGTATCTGGTCCAGGAACTACACGTGTGGGCGACCGCTGTGCGCTTTGAGTTTGGACGTATTTTCGCCCGATTCGTGCCCCGCAAGAACGAAGAGCGCGAAGCTCCGCATCTCATTTTTGGTGATGTGAGTGAGAATTTACAAGCGATCGCGATGGAGCGTCATCTGAGATTTGGAATCGACTTCGGGGGCGGCTACTCCGTGGGGTTTTTTGTCGATCAAAGAGAAAATCGGCGCTACGTGCGTCACGTCGCTCCGAAGCGCCTTTTGAATTGTTTTGCCTATACCTGCTCGTTCTCGGTTAGCGCCGCGCGCGTCGGAGCAACTACGGTCAATATTGACCTTTCCAAAAAATCGCTCGAGCGGGGTCGAGAGAATTTTGGACTCAATAGTCTGGCGACGATCGATCATCGCTTTATCGCGGACGATCTGATAGCGGTACTGCCGCGGCTCGCGCGCAAGGGCGAGAAATTTGATATGATCATTCTCGATCCTCCGACGTTTTCCCGCGCACCCGGCGGAAAGACGTTCCATGTTGAAAACGATTTTGAGAAATTGCTGATTAACGCGCTCGAACTGGCAGAGCGAGACGGCCGCATCCTCCTTTCGACAAATTGCTCCGTTTTACACGAACACGCACTCGAAGTAATGGCTCGTTATTGCCTCAGGGCAGGGCGCCGCGCCGCAACGTTTCATCGACAACCTCCTCTGCCCGATTTCCCTCCGGGCGCGGGTGCGAGTTCGATTTGGCTACTCTTGCGGTGAGCAAGTCGATGCGCGCAAGGAATGATCAGAATGCGAATCATTAAGGGATATGGACCAATCACCTGCACAAAGACTCGAAGAGTTTCCGGAACGCGCATTGCCTTGGGCGAAAGAGCAGTTCGAAGCGGTTCTCAATCAAACTGAGGATTATGTCCGGGAGAAACCGGCACAGTCACTCTTATACGCATTTATAGCCGGATACATTTTAAATCGCCTGCCGACTGGTCGAATCCTTGGCGGGCTATTTCGGCTTCTCATAGTCGCTTTGAGACCGGCCGTCTTGATTTACGGCGCCACGAAGTTGTATCAGGCGGCTCAAGAAGATTAGGGTCGGATCGGTTACTCCTCCGATCGGTGTTGCAAGCAGGGCTAAGCGGTTAATCCACTAACGCGGGGGAACCTCGGATCCACCTTAAGGCTCAAGTGTGAAACCGATCTTCAGCGTCACCTGCCAATGACCGATCTTGCCGTCGTCGATATAACCGCGGGTTTCTGCCACCTCAAACCAGCGCATGTTACGGACTGTTTTCTCGGCACGTGCCAACGCATTTTTGACCGCTTCCTCAAATCCGTTCGGCGAAGAACCAACGAGCTCGATTTTCTTGTAAATATGATCAGACATGCGTCCATCATTTCGCGGTGAATCGTGAAAAACAACAAAAACCGACCTTCTTGCTGACTTAGAGGACGATCGCTTCGCTTGCTGATTGCTGGAGAGCTCGACGCAAATATCTACAATTTGCTTTACAAAATGGCTTTGGTTTCGGCAGCCTCGGCGTTGTGGGGAAAATTGTTACGACTTTCATATTGTTCCTGGCTGCTTTCTCTTTTGCCCATGCTCAGGATCAAGAAAGTAAACTCGTCGAACGCCTCCTCAGGCCAGACATGACCCTGCAAAGTACGGCGCAAACCAAAAAATTCATCGCCGAGGGCGCATCTATAAATAAGCGAGCGACCGTAGGAGCATTTTACATCCAGAGAAAATCCAGCTCGAAGAGTTTCGCTGACACGCACGACTTTTCGACGCGGCAAGCCAATTCTCAATCGTTCCACGGCACCCACACCGCATTCGATACTTCGTCGCGGCAGCCAATCGGACATTCGCAGCCGGCTTATTCAACTCAAGTCGCGCGCGGTGTCCGCGATGCGCCTCAAGCTGACCAAGCAGCAGGCAGCCGTGCTTTCGCTGGGAACCGGCCCTTCCTCGATCAGGGGAAAAGTCAAAAGGCACTTAACCGCAAAAATGCTCCGCTTACGATTGAGCAGGTGCGCGAGTTGCTGAACAAAAACAAGTAGCGCACTGAACCGGTGCACTACTCTGTGGTGGAATCATGCAACCGGATGAAGCTCTCGCGTTTCTAAAACAAGGCGCTGCGCAGATCATCAGCGAGAATGAACTGCGCAAAAAACTCGCGCTCGATCGGCCGCTCCGAATAAAGCTCGGGGTCGATCCTACAAGCTCTGATATTCATCTAGGCCATACGGTCATTTTTCGAAAACTTCGGCAGTTTCAAGATCTGGGTCACCAAGCGGTTCTCATCATCGGTGATTTCACGGGGATGATTGGCGACCCGAGCGGCCGTTCGGCCACGCGGCCGCAATTAACCCATAAAGAAGTAATGGCAAATGCCGCAACTTACCGTGAGCAAGCATTCAAGATTCTCGATCCGGCCCGCACTGAAACCGTCTGCAATGGCGACTGGTTTCGAACGATGTTGTTCGAAGACGTCATTCGCCTGAACAGCCGCGTGACGCTGCAACAGATGTTGCAACGCGAAGATTTCCGGGCTCGAATCGATAATCAGGAACCGATTCGTGCCCACGAAATTCAGTACCCGATTATGCAAGGCTGGGACTCGGTTAT